>JANNEX010000792.1:0-8205 GCA_031379155.1 Rubrivivax sp. | reverse complement strand
CCGTCGGGTGAAGGCGCGGTGGCCGGGCGCATCGCGGCTGTCAGCACCACGGGCTTGTTAGCTTTAACGGTGTGGTGCAGGAAAAACGCCGTCTCTTCGAGTGTGTCGGTGCCATGGGTGATGACCACGCCGGCTACCTGGGGCCGCGCCAGATGGTGGCGCACGGCCAGTGCGAGCTTGAGCCAGGTGGCGTGGTCCATGTCGCAGCTATCGAGCTGCGCCACCGCTTCGCTTTCCAGCGCTTGCCCGGCCAGCGCGGGCACCGCCGCGATCAAGTCAGCTGCCGTCAGCACGCCGGCGGTGTAGCCCACATGGTCCTGCGGCCGCGCGGCGGTGCCGGCAATGGTGCCGCCAGTGCCCAGCACCACCACGCAACTCGAAATCTCAGACGAAGGGCTTGGCATAGGTGACCTTTCTGGATGAAAATACAGGCCTGGATAAACCGACAGCCCAAACGGGCATTCGGCTTGGACCTCAGCTCAAACACAAGGTGGCCCCGCCATGAACGACAGCCCCAAACTCACGCCACGCCAACAGCAAATTCTTGAGCTGGTGCAAAGCGCCATTGAACGCACCGGTGCTCCGCCCACACGGGCAGAAATCGCGGCTGAGTTGGGCTTCAAGTCGGCCAACGCCGCTGAAGAACACTTGCAAGCTTTGGCGCGCAAAGGCGTGATCGAACTGATAGGCGGCACATCGCGCGGCATCCGTTTGAAGTCTGACACATTGCGTGCCTTGGCCCAGGCGCGGCTGGAGCCCTTTGGCAAGCAGTACATGCTGCCGCTGCCCAGTCTGGCGCAGTTGACGCTGCCCTTGGTGGGGCGGGTGGCGGCGGGCAGCCCCATCCTGGCCACCGAGCACGTCGACACCAGCTACCTGATGGAAGCGTCTATGTGGGCGCGCCGCCCTGACTACCTGCTGAAGGTGCGCGGCATGAGCATGCGCGACGCCGGCATTCTGGACGGCGACTTGCTGGCCGTGCAAAAAGCCAAGGACGCCAAGAATGGCCAGATCGTGGTCGCGCGCCTGGGCGACGACGTGACCGTGAAGCGCCTGCGCCGCACCAGCAAGGCGATTGAGCTGATCGCCGAAAACCCCGACTTCAAGACCATCTTCGTGCCGCTGGATGCACAAGACTTTGAGTTAGAGGGCATCGCCGTGGGCCTCATCCGCAACACCATGTTGATGTAGGCCGGGCTCTGCGCACCATGCCCAGCAAGTCGCACAAGGCCAGCAGCGCGGCGCAGTGCCAGCAACTAGAGCAACTGCCCAACATCGGGCCGGCCATCGCCGCTGACCTGCGCCTGCTCGGCATACGCCACCCGCAAGAACTGGCCAGCAAAGATGCACTGTCGCTGTACCGCGCACTGTGCAAGGCCACGGGCACACGCCACGACCCCTGCGTGCTGGACACCTTCATGGCCGCTACCGACTTCATGCGCGGCGCACCCGCGCGGCCTTGGTGGCACTACACGGCGCAGCGCAAAGTGCAGTTTCCTGACATCTGAGCGGCCGTGAAGGCGACCTAACTTCCAGGTTGTATGACCAGTACATGCGCCGGCGCACCCTGCGGCCACAACGGCACGTAGCGCACTGCCCGCCAGGGCTCGACCAAGCTGCGGTACAGCGGCGAAAAGACAATGCCACTTTGACCGCTGGAATGCACCACACGTGACTGCGCCGGGTCGGCCACGTCATACAGCGCACGCAGGCTCGCTGCGTGCTCGTTCAAGAACAACTCGCCCGTGCTGGCGTCAGGCCTCAGGCCCACGCGTGAGACGTTCACCGTGTGGGTGTCGCCACCCACGGGCGTGCGCACTTCAAACCACGGCGCCAGCAGCGCGACATGGCTGAAGGGCCGGTGCTCGGATCGTGCCTGGTGCGCCTGGCCCCACCGCCAGTGGGCGGGCTGGGCACCGTAGCGCGTTTGCAAAAGCTCCAGCGCACGTGTGAAAGCCGCGCTGCTTTGCTCGGCACAAGTTTCTGCGGCGGGTGTGCTGCGGTCGTCGCACCAATACGCATCGTTGCGCGCCAGCACGCCTTCCAGCGCATCTTGAAAACTGCGCCCGGCCAGGCTGCGCTCAAACAGCGCTGCGCCAGCGTCGTCCATGAACACCGCACGCGCCAGTTCGCGCTGCCAGGCCCAGTAGATGAGCGGTGCGGCCTTGTCTGCGGCCATGACGCCTTCAAAGCCTTGCAGCTGTGCCTTGGCCGCAGTGGCCAACGGGTGCGCTGACTCGGCTTTCAGCAGCCACGGCAAGAGCGGCGCCACGGCCAGCGACTTCACGTCGGCATGCATCGCCGCCAGGTCCTCGATGCTGCTCTTGGGCCGCTGCGCCAGCATTTGCTCAATGCGCTGCTGGCGGTAAGGCAAAGCCCAGTCGTTGCCTATGTAGTGCGGGTAGCCCGGCGCCGTGATGCGTTGATTGGCGGTGGCGATATAGCCGCGCGCCGGGTCGACTTCACGCGGCGTTTCGTCAGCCGGCACCCAGCCCACCCAGTCATAGCGCGCGTCCCAGCCCGGCGAAGGCACCTGGCCCTTCAAATCGTTGTCGGCGCGGCGCACTGGCACACGGCCGGGGCTGATGACGCCGATGTGGCCCTCCACGTCGGCCACGACCATGTTCTGCATCGGTGCCACAAAGCTGCGCGCGGCTTGCATGAAACCGGCCACGCTGGTGGCCACTTGCATGGCCAGGCCGCTGCCGACGGCGTCGTTGTCAGCGTCCAGTGCCGTCCAGCGCATGGCCAGCGCGTAGCGCGGACGGTCCCGCAGGCCCAGCACGTCGGGCATGGTGCCGGCGTTGGAAATCACCGGGCCGTGACGTGTGCGCTGGTGCCTGAAGTTCACGTCGACGCCGTCCTTGACCTTGATGGTCTCGCTGAAGCTTTCCATTTGCGCCCAGCCATCAGGCGTGCGGTAGCGCGTGGCGTCGGCGGGGTCAAGCTCTTCGATGTAGAGGTCTTGCACATCGGGCCCGGTGTTGGTGAAGCCCCAGGCGATGTGTGCGTTCTGGCCCAGTACCACGGTGGGCAGGCCTGGCAGCGTGGCGCCGGCCGCCTTCAGCCCCGGTGCCTGCAAGCGCGCGAAGTACCACAGCGCCGGTGTGCTCAACTTCAAGTGCGGGTCGTTGGCCAGCAGTGGCTTGCCGCTGGTGGTGCGGCTGCCGGCCAGCACCCAGTTGTTCGAGCCCACGCCTTCCACGCCCGAGGGCGGCGCGATGTCGGGCAGATGCTGCCACGCAGTGGCGCGGTCACCGGCGTCGAGCTTGAGGCCGCGAAACAGTGCTGCGTAGTCGGCGCTGGCCAGCGGCGCTTCGCCGGGGTAGGGCGGCAGCAATTCGTTGATGCGCGCCACGGGCATGTTCAGCGCCAGGCGCAGGCGCAGCAATTCGGTGTTCCAGTTGCCGCCCAAATCCCAGGCCATCATGATCGCCCAGGCCAGGCTGTCGACGGGCTCCCAGGGCTCGGGCTGCACGCCCAGCAGCACAAATTCCGGCGGGCGCGCGTGCAGTTGCTGGCGCAGCACGGCGTTGACCCCGTCGGCATAGGCCTGCACCGCCGCGCGCGACTCAGCGCCGAGCTGTTTCCACTGCAACGCAGCCGCGCGGCGCACACCCAAGGCGCGCAGGAAGCGGTCGGCTTCCAGCGCTGGTGCACCAAAGATTTCAGCCAGGCGGCCGGCGGCGATGCGGCGGTGCGTCTCCATCTGCCACAGGCGGTCTTGGGCATGCGCCACACCCAGGCCAAAGTAGGCGTCATGCGCGCTGCCGGCCACGATGTGGGGGATGCCGTGGGCATCGCGTTCTATGCGCAACTCAGCCCTCGCGCCGACCAGCTGTATCGGGCCCGAGGTGGTGGGCAAAACGCGCCAGGCATAGGCGGCCAGCAGGGCGCTCAGGCCCAGCAGCAGCACCGCCACAGCGAACACGCCACGTCGCATCCAACGCATTGATTTGCCCCTGGGCTAGCCATCCAGCGGCGCAGGCTAACCGCAGCCACGGCAAGCGCCATCGGGGCAAGCGCGGGTGATTTGCAGGTTGTTTGCAGGTTGTTTGCAGGTCACGCAGCCCCGAACTGCACGGCGAAGTGCCCGCTTCTCGGTGTTTCAGAAAGTGTTCAGCGCGCCACGATTGGGCTACAGATTGCCCCACCTGCGCCCGATATCACACCCATGAGAACGCTGACACTGATGCCCCGCTGGGGCCGCCGCTCCACCCTGCTGGGCAGCGGGCTGCGCCTGGACTGTTCACCACCGTCACTGCGCCATGCGCCCGGCACGGCCTGGCAGCGCCTGATGTTCTGGCTGCTGGCCCCGGCACCGCAAGACGCGGCGCCGCCACTGAACCGCCTGCCCTGCGTGCGCACCGAATTCATGGCCTCGCTGGCCGACATCTGTGGCGACCCCGCCGACGACCTGCGCCTGCGCATTGCCGACGCCCGCTCGCTGCGCGACCTGTGGCACGTGCGCGCCGATCTCTTTGGCGTGGTGGCACTCGAGCACAACCAGGGCGAAGCCGAACAGCGTCTGATGATGCTCAATCGCCACTTCCCCACGCGCGCGCCGCGCTCGCAGTTCGCGCCGCTCTAGCACGCCAGGTTTGCATCCCAGCCCCATGCAGCAAGCCAGCCCCCGCCATTTCAGCCCCGGTGCCGGCATGCCAGGCGCGGGCTTGCCCAATGACCGCAGCGCACGCCTGGCCGCACGCCAGGCTTTTGTCGAACTCAAACTGGTCTTCCTGCAAGCCCTGCAAGACGACGAGGGCCTGGACTGGCTGCGCACGCAAGTGCGCGCCGCCGAAGAGCCGGTCGATCTGTGGCTGCTGCGTGCGCCCATGTTTGCGGCGCTCTCAGGTGGCACGTCTGATCAACGCGTTCGCCGCCAGCAATTGCGCCGTGGCCTCGACTCGGTCTTCCCTGACTTGCAGCCGGCCAGCGCCTTCGGCAGTTTCTAGCCGTGTCGCGTGGCTCAGGCGCGCAGCCGCGCCTTGAAGGTGCGCTTGAACTTGTCCACCTTGGGCGCGACGACAAAAGCGCAATAACCTTGGCCCGGGTGATTGGCAAAGTAGTGCTGGTGATAGTCCTCGGCGCGCCAGTAGTTGGCCAAGGTTTTCAGCTCGGTCACGACACGGCCGCCCAGTTCGGCATTGGCTTGCGCCAGCACTTCACGGGCCACACTCTCCTGGGCCACAGCGTCGACATAGATGCCACTGCGGTACTGCGTGCCCACGTCGTTGCCCTGGCGGTTGAGCGTGGTGGCGTCGTGCACGTGGAAGAAGATCTCCAGCACCTCGCGCAGGCTGATGCGCTGCGCGTCGAAGCTGACCTTGACCACCTCGACATGGCCGGTGTCGCCGCCGCACACCTGTTCGTAGCTGGGGTTGTGGACCTGGCCATTGCAGTAGCCACTTTCGACGGCAGTGACGCCATCGACCAGCTCAAACACCGCCTCAACGCACCAAAAACAGCCACCGCCCAGGGTGATGGTCTGCACATCCTTCTGCACGTCCTTCTGCACTTCCGACCGCACGTCCATTTCACAACTCCTTTGAACCCCGCAGTCGCCGCGCGAGGTCTTTTCCTTACACTGCCGCCGATTATCCGGGCCACACTCAGCGCAAGCCATGAACGAGATCTTCAGCACCCTGGGCATTGAAAACTGGAAGCCGCTGTTGGGCGCGCTGCTGCTGCCGCCCGTGCCGCTGCTGGTGCTGGTGCTGGTGGGCGCCAGGCTCATGTTCCGCCGCCGCTTGCTGGCCTGGATGCTGGTGCTGCTGGGTGTGCTGGGCCTGTGGTTCAGCTGCACCACGGTGCTGGGCGACGCACTCACACGCGCGCTGTTGCAGCCACCCCCGGCGCTGATGGATTCACAAATTGCCGAGCTCAAGCGCGCGCCCAAAACCGCCATCGTGGTGCTGGGCGCCGGAAGGCGCCTGCTGGCACCCGAGTACGGTGTGTCGACACTGCGAGAAGCCGGCATCGAGCGGCTGCGCTACGGCGTCTGGCTGGCCAAAGAAACCGGCTTGCCGCTGGCCTTCAGTGGCGGGGTGGGTTGGGGATCAGACCCCGGCCCCACCGAAGCCGAGATTGCCGCGCGCATCGCTGAGCGCGAATTTGGCCGCGCGCTGCGATGGACCGAAACCGAGTCGCGCGACACGCGTGAAAACGCCTTTCGCAGTGTGGCCTTGCTGGAAGCCCAAGGCATAGAACATATCGTCATCGTCACGCATGCGTATCACATGCCGCGCAGCCTGCTCAACTTCCAGCGCGCGGCGGCGGGCAAGAAGATCCAACTGTTGGCCGCCCCCATGGGCATGCCGGCTTACGGCCGTGCGCGCCTGGGCGACTGGCTGCCCAGCGTGGACGGCTTCAGGAGCAACCGCTACCTGGTGCATGAATGGGTGGGGCGCTTGATGGGGGCTTGATGGGGGCTTGATGGGCGCTTGAACTGCGCTTGACGGGCTCATCCCTTGAAGCTGCGCAGGCTGGCACCATCTTCACCCACAGACGGCAGGGCCAAACAAACCTGGATTGGCACTGACCCCGGCAAGCCTCACACTCGCGAGCGTTGGCGCTGCGGCTTGCGCCCTGTTTGACCTGTTGAACTAAAGAGGATTTTGGACATGAAAAACTGGCTCATTGGTGCGATGGTGGTGGCCCTGGTCTCTGTGACCGTGCCATCGGTGTCTGAAGCCAAGCGCCTGGCCGGCGGCAAGTCCACCGGCATGCAGCGCGACATGCCCGCGCGCACGGCACCTGACGCCGCGCCGGGCAAGCCCGCCGCGCCGCAACAGGCCGCCCCGGCGCAGCAAGCAGCTCCCGGCGCCGCTGCAGCCCCGGCCGCCGCGCCCAAGCGCAACTGGATGGGCCCGCTGGCCGGCCTGGCTGCAGGCCTGGGCATAGCCGCACTCATGAGCCACCTGGGCATGGGTGAAGCCTTTGGCAACTTCTTGATGATGGCGCTGCTGGGCATTGCCGCCGTGGCGTTGGTGATGTTCTTGCTGCGCCGCTTTGGCCCGGGTGCACGCACGCCGGCCCTGGCCGGTGTTGGTGCAGGCACGGGCAATGCTCCTCCTGCGGCCTGGCAGCCGCAGGCGCAGAACACCGAGCGCACCAGCCTTGAAGCCAGCCCAGCGCCGACACCTGCAAGCGCAACGCCACTGGACACCGCACCCGTGGCTGCGGCCGCTGCCGCTGTCGCGGTACCCGCCGTGGCCAAGGCCTTCGTGCCCGCCGCCTTCGACAGCGAAGGCTTCGCACGCACCGCCAAGATGATCTTCATCCGCCTGCAAGCCGCCAACGACACCGCCGACCTGGACGACCTGCGCCGCTTCACCACGCCCGAGTTGTTTGCCTCGCTGCGCATCGACTTGCAAGACCGTGGCAGCGCGACCCAGACCACCGACGTGGTCAAGGTCGATACCGAAGTGCTGGACGTCGCCAACGAAGCCGACCGCCAGATCGTCAGCGTGCGCTTCCACGGCCAGATGGTCGAAGAAAAGGGCGCCGCGCCCACAGCCTTCAATGAGGTCTGGCACCTGGTCAAGCCGCACGACGACAGCCGTTCGTGGGCCATCGCCGGCATCGAGCAGATCAGCTAGTTCTGACCCCGGCCGGCGCGCCAACACGCGCCGGCTTTGGTAGAACACGGGGTATGAACGACGCCCTGCCCTTGCTTGCCCGCATCACCCCTGACTGGGGCGAGCAACCGACCAGCCGGGCGCCGGGCTGGATCTACACCGACTCTGAGCTCTATCAGCGCGAGCTCGAACGCCTGTTCTACCGCGCCCACTGGTGCTACGTGGGCCTGGAATGCGAAGTGCCCGAGTCGGGCGACTTCAAGCGCACGGTGGTTGGCGAACGCAGCGTGATCATGGTGCGCAGCGCCGACGGCACCCACATCCACGTCGTTGAAAACCGCTGCGCCCACCGTGGCGTGGCCTTTTGCCGCGAACGCCATGGCCGCGTCAACAGCTTTACCTGCCCCTACCACCAGTGGACCTACAAGCTCGACGGCCAGTTGCAGGGCCTGCCCTTTCGGCGCGGCGTCAAACAAGACGGCCGCGTCAACGGCGGCATGCCCGAAGACTTCAAGCTCAGTGAACATGGCCTGACGCCATTGAAAGTGGCACGGCGCGGCGGTGCGGTGTTCGCCAGCTTTGACCACGACGTTGAGCCCTTCGAGGACTTCCTGGGCCCCGAGGT
>JANNEX010000746.1:0-1627 GCA_031379155.1 Rubrivivax sp. | reverse complement strand
TCGTGTCGGCCATGCCCAGCGGGCCGGGCGTGGTGGCCGACGGCGTCATCGCTGAGGTGGCCGCAGCCATGCGTGGCCAGACGGTGCGCACTTTTTTACTCACCGCGCGCACATCTGCCGCTCACATTGCACGTCAGCACGAAGCCGCCGGCACCACCACGCTGCAACTGGTGGACCATGTTCCGAACGCCGAGCTGCGTGCCTTGCGCGAGCTGTGCCCCGGCGTCGAACTGGTGCAAGTCATCCACGTCACCGGCGAAGCGTCGGTGGAAGAAGCCGTGGCCGTGGCGCCCTGGGTCGACGCGGTGCTTGTCGATTCCGGCAACCCTGCGCTGGCCGTCAAAGAACTGGGCGGCACCGGCCGCACGCACGACTGGGCCTTGAGCCGGCGCGTCCGCGACGCCATCGCCCCGCTGCCGCTGTGGCTGGCCGGCGGTTTGCGCGCGCACAACGTGGCGCAAGCCATCGCAGCAGTGCAGCCCTATGGCCTGGACCTGTGCACCGGCGTGCGCAGCGAAGGCCAGTTGGACGCGGCCAAGCTGGCGGAATTTGTGAAGGCGGTGCAGGCCAGCCTTTGAAACACCGTTGCGCGGCCGCTCCTCTACGATGGCGGCCCTTGCCTCGTCCAAACTTGCCATGCATTGCACCTTCAAGCTGCGGCTCACAAGACTGCTGACAGCGCTGACCATTGCCCTGCCTGCCGCGCTGTGCGCACAGACCAGCAACTTGCCCACCGCGCCCATTCGCAACGTGCCCGAAGTTTTCTTCGGCATCACCGTCGACGACCCTTACCGCGACTTCGAAGACATCAAGTCGCCGCCCGTCGCCGCGTGGATGAAGGCGCACAGCGAATACGCGCACGCCACCCTCAAGCGCATCAGCGGCCGCGCCAATTTGCGCGACAAACTCGAGCGTTATGAAACAGCCACCGCCGCGCGTGTGGTCGATGTCGTCAAGCTGCCCGGCGAGCTGTACTTCTTCCAGCGCCGCGGCGCCAAGGACGACCAGTTCAAGCTTTTTATGCGCCGGGGCCTGGCCGGCGCCGACCAGCTTTTGTTCGACCCACAAACGCTGAAGAAAAAGACCGGCAAGCCGCACGCCATCAACTATTTCTCACCGTCGCCTGACGGCAGCCGCGTGGCCCTGGGTGTGTCGGCCAGCGGCAGTGAGGAGGCGGTGCTGCACGTGCTGGACACGCGCAGCGGCAAACAGCTGGGCCCCGGCATCAGCCGCGCTCAGTACGGCGCCGTGAGCTGGTCACCCGATGGCAAGGAGCTTTACTTCCACCGCATGCAGGCCCTGAACAAAGGCATGCCGGCCACCGACAAGTACCAGCGCAGCGCGGCGGTGGTGATGAAGCCGGGCGGCGCAGAAGCCAGCATCCGCACCGTGCTGCGCGCTGGCGATGCTGGCGCGCTGGACGTGCCGCTGACCGAGTTCCCCATCATCGATGTGCAGCCCGACGGGCGCGTGATTGCGCAGGTCATTGACGGTGTCTCACCCGAGTTCAGCGCCTACCACTCCACACTGGCGCAACTGCGCGCCGGCAAGCCCGAATGGAAGAAGCTGTTTGGCCGCGAAGACAAGGTCACCGCGCTGGCCGTCCAGGGCGCGCGTGTCTATGTGC
>JANNEX010000743.1:0-7863 GCA_031379155.1 Rubrivivax sp. | reverse complement strand
GTGCTGACACGCCGCGCGGCGGATGTCGACACGCTCTACGCCACACCGGCTAACGCCCAAGTGGTGCAACCTTGAAAACACCATGACCGAAACCTTCGAACCACTCAGCGGCAACGCTGCGCTGTCTGGCCTGGGCCTGCTGCGCCTGGAGCAAGCCGGCCCCGTGTTGCACATCCGCCTGAACCGGCCCGCCAAGCGCAATTCCATCAGTGATGAACTCTTGCGGCAACTGCACACCGTGTTTGTGGCCATGCCCAAGGACTTCAAGGCGGCGGTCATCAGCGGCGAGGGCGAGCACTTCTGCGCCGGCCTGGACCTCAGCGAGGTCAGCGAGCGCAATGTCTTCGAAGGCATGCAGCACTCACGCGCCTGGCACGCCTGCTTTGACGCCATCCAGTTCGGCCCCGTGCCCGTCATCGCCGTGCTGCACGGCGCTGTGGTCGGCGGCGGGTTGGAGTTGGCCAGCAGCGCGCATCTGCGCGTGGCCGAAGCAAGCACCTTCTACGGCCTGCCCGAAGGCACACGCGGCATCTTTGTCGGCGGTGGCGGTTCGGTGCGCATCAGCCGTTTGATAGGCGTGGCGCGCATGACCGACATGATGCTGACCAGCCGGGTTTTTGATGCTGACGAAGGCCAGGCTTTTGCCATCAGCAACTACCGCGTGGCTGACGGCGCGGGCCTGGCCAAGGCACTGCAACTGGCGAGCAAGATTGCCAGCAACGCGCCGCTGTCCAACTACGCCATCACGCAAGCACTGCCGCGCATTGCTGATTTGTCGGCCAGCGACGGCTTGTTTGTTGAGTCGCTCATCTCATCCATCGCGCAGGGCGACGAAGCCGCCAAGGAACGTGTGCGCGCCTTCCTGGAAAAGCGCGCGCACAAGGTCAGCAAGTCATGAACTCGCCCGGCCAGTTCCAGCGTTTTGAAGATGTGCACATCCTCGACGGCGTGCGCACGCCCTGGGTCGACCACCAGGGCGCATTCGCCGACGCCAACCCCATAGACCTGGGCATCAAGGTGGCGCGCAGCGTCTTCGAGCGCACCGGCGTGCAAGCGAAAGACGTCGACAGCGTCATCACCGGCAACATGGCGCCAGGTGGCTTCGACCAGTTCTACGTGGCGCGCCACACCGGCCTGTACAGCGGCGTGCCGTTTGAGGTGCCGGCGCTGAACGTGCAGCGCATCTGTGGCACCGGCTTTGAGGTGTTTCGCCAGGCCGCCGAACAAATCAGCCACGGCATGGCCAGCCTGGCGCTGGTGGTGGGCAGCGAGAGCATGTCGCGCAACCCCATCGCGGCCTTTGATCACCGCAGCGGCTTTCGCCTGGGCGCGACGGTGGGCTTCAAGGACTTCCTGTGGGAAGCGCTGAGTGACCCGGCGGCAGGCATCAACATGATCCAGACCGCAGAGAACCTGGCGCGCCAATACGGCATCACACGCGCCGACGTGGACGCCTTCGCGGCCAACTCGTTCGCGCGCGCAGTGGCAGCGCAAGAAGCGGGCTGGTTCGACGCTGAAATTGTGCCCGTGGCTAACGAGTTATTTGAGCTGACAGGCTACCAGCCGCGCCCGCTGCGCCTGGCCGGCAAACACACGCTGGCCGACCGCGACACGCATCCGCGCCCCACGCCGCCCGCGGTGCTGGCCAAGCTGCGCACGGTGTTCAAAGACGGCGTGCAGACCGGTGGCAACAGCTCGGCGCTGACCGACGGCGCGGCCGCCGCACTGGTGGCCTCGCACCGCCGCGCCGTGGCCTGGGGCAGACAGCCGCTGGCGCGCCTGGTGGCTGCCGCCGTGGTGGGTGTGCGGCCTGAAATCATGGGCATAGGCCCGGCGCCGGCCATTCGCTTGCTGCTCAAGGGTGCGGGGCTTGAGCTGGCCGACATCAGCCGCTTTGAGATCAACGAAGCGCAAGGCGCGCAGACCCTGGCCGTGGCGCGTGAACTGGGGCTGGACCTGGACAAGCTCAACGTCAAGGGCGGCGCCATTGCGCTGGGCCACCCGCTGGCGGCCACGGGCGTGCGCTTGACCCTCACCGTGGCGCGGCAGTTGCAAGAATGTGGCGGCCGCTGGGGCGTGGCTTCGGCTTGCGTGGGCGGTGGCCAAGGCATTGCGCTGCTGCTGGAAAACGAACAAGCCAAGGATTACTGAACATGGACGTTAGCAAGCATCACGTCTACCGTGTCAACGTGCAGTTTGGCGATTGCGACCCGGCTGGCATCGTCTTCTTCCCCAACTTCAGCCGCTGGATGGACGAAGCCTCGCTGGCTTTTTTCATGGCCTTGGGCGTACCGCCCTGGCGCGAACTGGTCAAGACACGCGGCATCATCGGCACGCCGCTGCTCGAAATCCACACCAAGTTCATGCGCCCTGCCACCTATGGCGAGGCGATAGAAGTCCACACCTGCGTGGAAGAGTGGTCGGCCAAGACCTTTCGCCACCGCCACGTCGTCAAGCGCGGCGACACCGTGCTGTGTGAAGGCACCGAAGTGCGCGCCTTTTGCATCCGCGACCCGGCCAACCCAGACCGCATCAAGGCCATACCTGTGCCTGAAGACATCAAGGCCTTGTGCCAAGCCTGAAGCGTTGACATCACCCCGGAGAAAGACATGAACCTAACCCGCCGTCAAAGCCTGCTGCTTGCCGCCGCCGGCGCCTCTTCGGCCGCCCTGCCCTGGCGCGCATCGGCGCAGGCCCTTGAACAGCCTAAATTCCTGTACGGATTTCCGGCCGGCAGTGCGGGCGACATTGCCTGCCGCCGTGTGGCGGAAAAAGTGGCCGGCAGCGCCTACGCCAAGAACGCGCCACTGGTCGAAAACAAACCCGGCGCGGGTGGCCGCATTGCGCTGGACGCCCTCAAGTCTTCACCCGCCGACGGCTCGGTGCTGGCCATGACGCCGTTCTCTTGTGTCTCGATCTACCCGCATGTCTACAAAAAACTGGGCTACGACCCAGTGGCCGACTTTGTGCCCGTGGCCATCGCCACCGTCATGCACCACGGCCTGGCCGTGGGCCCGGTGGTGCCGGCCAGCGTGACTGACGTCAAAGGCTTCGTGGCCTGGGCCAAGGCCAACCCCGACAAGGCCAACTACGGCTCACCCGCCGCCGGCTCCACGCCGCACTTTTTGGGCGCCTTGTTGGGCTTGAGTCAGAACCTTGAGCTCAAACACATTCCCTATCGCGGATCGGTTCCCGGCATCACCGACGTGGTGGGCGGCCAACTGGCCGCCATGTTCACACCGGCCGGTGATTTCCTCACCAACCACCGCGCTGGCAAGCTGCGTTTGCTGGGCACATCGGGCAAGGCCCGCCTGCCCTTTGCCAGTGATGTGGCGACCTTTGCAGAACAAGGTTTTGGTGAACTGACCACCGAAGAGTGGTTTGGCTTTTACGCGCCCGCCAAAACGCCGTCGGCCGTGGTGGCCGCCGCCAACGCCGCCATCAACGCCGCGCTCAAGGACAAGAGCCTCATCGACGGCCTGGCCGTGGTGGGCTTGCTGGCGCAGGGCAGCACGCAAGACGAGATGGCGCGCAGCCAGCGCACTGAGCTGGAACGTTGGGCGCCGCTGGTCAAGCGCATCGGCTTCACGGCGGACAGCTAGGCCAGCCAAAAACCTGACGGCTCAGGCACACAGCTGCGTCATCAGGCAGCGCAGCAAGCGGTGCTGCGCGTCTGGCAGCCTGTGCGCCAGGCATTGGCCGTCCCCGGTGGCTGGGTCAGCGGCCATCAAGTGCGGCTGCTCGGCTGCGCTGCACTGCGCGGCGCAACCCATGAAGAAATTGCAGCCCGCTGGCGCGGCCAGCCCGGCCGACGCGTCCAGGCGCATGACTTTCAACCCGGTCAGGGCGGCCAGGTGCTGCCAAGCCTGCATGCTGGCCGCATCGGCAGCCAGCCCCAGCGTGATGGCGCCGGGTGGGCGGCCCGCGTGCTCTTGCATGACCAGCAAGTCAGCCAGCATGCGCACCGGATGCGACGGCGCCGTCACGTCACTCAGCACCGGCACACCGGCCCAGCGCCCAAGGCCTGCGTTGACCGTGGGCTTGAGGCCTTCGCTGCACACCAGGCAATACAGCCGCCCCAGCATCTGCGCGGTTTCGTGCAGACCCGGCTGCCCGTGCAGTGCCAGGCTGCTGGGGCGCAGGTGCGCCACCGTGGCACCCAACGCCGACGCAGAGGCCGCCAGCGCGTCGGCCGCGTGGCCCGCGCCGTGTTCGCCCGCTTCCTGTTCGCACAGCACGGCAACATGGCGGTTCCTGAGCACCGCGCCAAGGCCTGTGGCCTCACTTTTGGCGCCCGCAAGCAAGCCCAGCACGTCCTGTGAGGTCATGTCGTGCAAAGCGCCGAAACGCTGCGGCGTGCTGGCTGGCTTCATGGCTGGGTAGGAACAGGGCACCGACCCTTTTTTTGGGCAGGCGGCACATGGCAATGCCCCGCAGGCTAGGCACTTTGCGGGCGCGTGTTTTGAGCCGCATCAAGTCGCGTGGCTGGCCAACCACCCCTACCAGCCAGACACATTGCATTGACGCACTGTTACCGAGTGATTTGCTGCATTGCTCAGCCGTTGCGGCTGCCGCCCTAGCCTTCAGCCATCGACACCCCACTTGCGGAGAAGACACATGCTTGAGCAGCACACCTCGACCAGCCTGCCCGCCGTTGCCCACCGCATCGCGCACGCGCTGGATTTGCTGCAGCAGCAACTGCCGCTGACCCGCCGTGTGGTGCGTGCGGGCGAGCTGGTGTGTCGCGCCGGCGAAACGCTGGACTGCCTCTACGTCATCCACTTCGGCTGCGTCAAGACCGTCAACATGGCCCCCGACGGGCGCGAACAGGTGGTGGGCCTGCAATTCAAGGGCGACTGGCTCGGCTTTGACGGCATTGCCGCAGGCCGCTACGGCTGCGACGCCATGGCCATGGACCTGAGCGAGGTCTGGTCGGTGCGCTACGCCAGCCTGCTCAAGGCCTGCGCACAAGAGCCGGCCATGCTGAGCTTGGTTCACGCCGCCATGAGCCGCGAGATCTCACGCGACCGCGAGTCGATGTTGTCCTTGTGCACCCTGCCCGCAGATGCCCGCGTGGCCGACTTCTTGCACTCCTGGGCCACGGGCCTGGCCGAACGCGGCTTGCGCACCGACCAGATCACCATCCACATGACACGGGCCGAGATTGGCAACTACCTGGGCATGAAGCTGGAGACGGTGAGCCGCGCGCTGTCGCGGCTGGCGCGCGAAAAGGTGATTGCCTTTTGCGGCACCGGGCGGCGCGACTTGCAGATCCCGAATGTCGCCGCGCTGGTCGAATTTGTGCAACGCAGCCTGGCTGGCGAGCCGCAGGCGGCCCTGCTGCACTGAAGGTCGGCATCAGCGCCGCAGTGCCAGCGCGCGGGTCATGGCAGCGGCCAACTGCTCGCGGTCAAAGGGCTTGCGCAGCAGTGGCAGGCTGGCGGCAGGGTCGGCCTGGGCCTCTTCGCTCTGCAAAACGTCGGGCGAGTAGCCCGACATCAAGAGCACGGCCATGCCTGGCAGCGCGGCCTGCACCTGGCGCGCCAGCTCAGAGCCACGCATGCCGGCACCCAAGGCCACGTCGCTGAGCAGCAGCGCATGGCTGCCAAGCTGGTTGAGTTGTCTGATGAGCGCTTCAGCCTGAGCGAACTCGGTGACCTCGCAGCCCAGTGTTTGCAAAAAGCCGCGCACCAGCTTGCGCACTTCGGCGTCGTCTTCGACCAGCGCCACCTTGAGTCCGCGCGTCAGCAAAGCCGGCCTGGCGGCGGCGCCCGGCGCCGCTGCAGCGGCATCGGCAAAACGCGGCAGCACGATGGTCAGCGTGGTGCCCGCACCCGGGCTGCTGTCCAGCCGCAACGCGCCACGTGACTGTTTGACAAAGCCGTACACCGTGCTCAGACCCAGGCCCGTGCCACGCCCCAGTTCCTTGGTGGTGAAAAAAGGTTCGAAGGCCCGCTCGCGCACCGCCGCTGGCATGCCCACGCCAGTGTCGGCCACCTCGATGGCGATGTAGGCGCCGCGATTGCCTTCGTTCGAATCCGGGTCTGCACCCAGCTCTTGCGCCAGCTCGGGGCCCAGCCGCTCGAGCACGCGGCAACGGAAGCTCAAGGTGCCGCCCTGCGGCATGGCGTCGCGCGCATTGATGGCCAGGTTGAGCAGCGACGATTCAAGCTGCACCGGGTCGGCCAGGCAGGGTGCCGCCTGCACCACGTCAATCTCGATGCGGATGTGCTGTTCGATCGTGCGTTGCAGCATGTCGGCCAGCGAGACGATCATGGCGCCGACGTCCACGCGCACGGGGCTCAGCACCTGGCGGCGTGAGAAGGCCAGCAACTTGCCGGTGAGCTCGGCGGCACGGCGCGTGGCGCGGTCAGCCGCCGCCAGCAACTGCTGCGCATAGGCGTCGTGCGCCAGGGGTGCGTGCTCGGCCAGCACCTGGTTGTTGCCCTGGATCACGGTGAGCAGGTTGTTGAAGTCGTGCGCAATGCCGCCCGTCAACTGACCCACGCTTTCCAGGCGCTGCGCGTGGTTCAGGTCTTCTTCGCTCTGCGCGCGTTGCAAGCTGGTGGCCAACAGGTTGCCCAGTGACTCCAGGAAGTGCACCTCGTCGTCACCAAACGCGGTCGGCCGGCACGCATGCACGGCCAGCACGCCGATGATGCGGCCACGGTCGGAAATGGGCACCGCCAGTGTGCTGATGACACCCTTGTCCAGCCAGTGCCGAGGCGGCTGGAAGCGCACTTCCAGGCGCACGTCAGCCACCGTCTGCGGCCTGCCTTGCGCGAAGAAAAAGCCCAATGCGGTGCCCGGCTCGTTGGGCAAGCGCAGTCCTACCGTGTCAGGGCCGCTGAACAAGCCCGCGCCACTGGCAATGCGGAATTCGAGCGCGTTGGACTCGAGCAGCGCCGTCACGGCACCGTCCACTTGCAAAGCATCGGCCGCCGCCTGCGTCAGTTGCCGCACCAGCGCAGCCGTGTCGCGGCTGTCGACTGCGGCGCGCCCCACTTGCGCCAGGCATTCGCTGTAGCGTGCGCGTTGCAGCGCCTGTTTGACACGCGGGTAAGCGCCAATGCCACGCACCGCGGCCACGACAAAGGGCAGCCCCTGGTCAAACAAGGGGCTGAGCGCGATCTCGACCATGACCTCGCTGCCGTCACGCCGCCGCGCCACCAAGTCCATCTGCGTGCCCATGGCGCGAGGCTTGGGGCGGTGGCCATAAGCGCTGCGAAAGGCCGCATGTTTGGGCCGGATGGCGTCGGGCACCAACGCATCCACGGGCAAGCCATGCAACTCTTCGGGTGCATAACCGAGCAGACGGCTGGCCTCGGGGTTGGACAGCACGATGGTGCCGGAGGCGTCCACCAGCAACAGCGCGTCCGGGTAGGCCACGAACAGCGCGCGGTACAAAGACGTCACACCGTCACCGTCAGGCATGGGCACGGAGATTTCCATGGGCCCCTTTTTTTGGCGTGAATCGCCCAAGTCCATCAAGTCGCGCCAGCCGATGGAGCCGCCATGGCAGCTCAGAGGCTGAGAGTTTTTCGGGCGTGCCCGAGCAGCGCGTCAAAAGGCGTCCGATCTAGGCGCAAAGCACAGCCATAGCTTGGGCTATGGCGAGCATTTGCAACGACGAGCGGGCGTCTTTTGGCGTGATGAGCGGGCATGCGCGAAAGACTCTCACGCTCTCAGGCGCGCCGGAACACCAGCGTGCCGTTGGTGCCGCCGAAGCCGAAGTTGTTTTTCACCGCAACGTCGATCTTCATTTCGCGCGCCGTGTTGGCGCAGTAGTCCAGGTCGCACTCGGGATCCTGGTTGAAGATGTTGATCGTCGGCGGGCTGACCTGGTGGTGCAGCGCGAGCACC
>JANNEX010000113.1:0-27181 GCA_031379155.1 Rubrivivax sp. | reverse complement strand
TGTGGGCCAGCGTGGCGCAGGTGGATATCGTCGCCAAAGCTAACGGCCGAGTGGTGCCCGATGGGCGTGAGCAAATCATCGCAAGTCTGGAAGGCGGCATCCTGCGTGAAATGCTGGTGCGTGAAGGCCAGCAGGTCAGCGTGGGCCAGGCGCTGGCGCACCTGGACCCCACGCGCGTGGAAGCGCAGCAGGCCGAAGGCCAGGCCAAACGACAAGCGCTGCGGGGCACGCTTGCGCGCCTGCAAGCCGAAGCCGGCGGCAAGCCGCCGACCTTCCCCGAAGACCTGCCCGACGACGTGGTGCTAGGCGAGACCGAAAGCTTCGACGCGCGCCACCGCGCGCTGAGTGATGCGGTAGAGACCAACCAGCGCAGCATGGCGCTGCTGATGCGTGAACTGGGCATGGCCGAGGGCATGGCGGCCAAGGGTTTGATGAGCGACGTGGAAGTCATGCGCGTGCGCCGCCAGGTGAACGAGTTGAACCTGCAAACGCAAGAGCGTATCAACCGCTTTCGCCAAGAAGCCAGCAGTGAACTGGTGCGTGTGCGCACCGAGCTGGCTATGGTGGGCGAACAGATGGTGGTGCGCGACGACATGCTGCGCCGCACGACGCTGGTCTCACCCGTGCGCGGCCTCGTCAAACAAGTGCGCCTGGCCACGCTGGGCGGTGTCGTGGGCCCCGGCATGCCGGTGCTGGAGCTGTTGCCGCTGGGCGACAAGGTGCTGGTGGAAGCGCGTGTGCGCCCGGCCGACATTGGCTTTGTGAAAGTCGGCCAACGTGTGGTCGTCAAACTCAGCGCTTATGAGTACACGGTGTACGGCAGTCTGGACGGTGTCGTGCAGTCCATCAGCCCGGATGCATTGGGCGACCCTGACCGCGCTTCATCCGTCGATGGCACCTGGTACCGGGCCATTGTGCGCACTGAAGGCGGCAGCTTGGTCAACACGCCCAAAGGGCAGAGCAATCCACAAAGCAAGGCTGAACGCCAGAACGACAGCAAGCCGCTGCAAGTGCTGCCCGGCATGACTGCGTCGGTGGAGATCCACACCGGCCACCGTTCCGTGCTGGGCTACTTGTTGCGTCCACTTGTGAAGACGACCGAGGCTTTTCGCGAGCGTTAATCACGACCACGTTTACAGCACCCAGGTGCTAAGCCTAACGCTTCACCCAAGCGGAAATCGGCTCCGAGCTGGCCTACAAACCCGCTTACAAGCCCGCCTACAAGCCCGCCAGATAGTGCGCCAGGTTTTCAATGTCCTTTTCATTCAGCGTGTTCGACACACTGGTCATGTTGCCCGCGTCATTGGTGCGCTTGCGCGCCTTGAAGTCGCTGAGCTGTTTGACGATGTACTCATAACTCTGCCCGGCCACGCGCGGTACTTCGTTCTGGCCCAAAAAGCCGCCCAAGTGGCACATCGTGCACAGGGTCTCATCGGCTTTGACTTTGCCCAGCAGCGCCTTGGCGGCGTCGGGTTTGAAGCTGTTGTTGACGGGCTTTTGCGCCGCGAAGTAGTTGGCCAAGGCGCGCATGTCGTCGCGGCTCAGGCCCGCCACCATGGGCGTCATGCGCGGGTCGTCGCGGCGGCCTTCCTGAAAGTCACGCAGTTGCAGGTAGATGTAGCGCGAGGTTTGCGCGGCCAGCGCTGGCACCAGCGGATCGGTAGACCGGCCACCGGGGCCGTGGCAGGCAGCGCATACGGCGGCTTGGGGTGGCATGGGCACTTCGGCCTGGGTGGATGTTTGGGCTTGCGCCAACGCAGCGGTGAAACACACCGCAGTAGCCAGGGTTGAACGGGTCGGCTTGAACAACGGGCTACCTCGGGCAATGAGAAGGTCCAAGAAAAAGGCCCCGGCAGCACGCTGCTGGGGCCATGGTCAAAGCAGTCAGCAGCGGTCAGGGCAGGGCGAACACCAACACCGAGTTGCCGCGCTTGAAGTCGAGCTGTGTGTTGCCACCGGCGGCCACGGCCACGTACTGCTTGCCGGCCACGGTGTAGGACACGGCAGGCGCGTTCACGCCAGCGCCGCATTGGTATTCCCACAGCTTCTTGCCCGTCTTGGCATCGAAGGCGCGGAACAGGCCGTTGCCTTCGCCGTTAAATACCAGGTCACCGGCGGTGGCCAGCACGCCGCCAATCAAGGGCTGTTCGGTGTCGAACTTCCAGGCCATCTTGCCGGTGTCGATGTTCACCGCCGCCAGGCGGCCCCACTGCTTTTCACCCGGCACAACCTTGAAAGCACCACCCAGCCACAGCTTGCCACCCGGGTACTTGGCCTCTTCCACGTGGTAGGTCATGGGCTGGTGCAGGTTGGCCGCATACGCCAAGCGGTGCTTGGGGTTGATGGCCATCGGGCTCCACTCTACTCCGCCGTTAGCACCGGGCAGCATGCGGGCGCCGTTCTTGGTTGGCAGCACCCACATGTTTTCTTGCGGCACCATGGCTTCGCTGAAGCGGATGAGCTCGCCCGTGGCGCGGTCATGCACATAGACGTGTCCGGTCTTGCCGCCGTGGATGGCGACCTTGCGCATCTTGCCGTCTTTGCCTTTGGCTTCGGTCAGGATGACGGGTGAGACGGCGTCCAGGTCCCACACGTCGTGGGCCACGTACTGGTAGTGCCACTTGTAGGCGCCGCTGTTGAGGTCAATGGCGACGATGGAGTCGGTGTACAGGTTGTCGCCCGGGCGCTCGGCGCCGTAGAGGTCGGGGCTGGGGTTGCCAACGACAAAGAACACGGTGTTGGTGTCCTTGTCCACGGCCGGCGCCATCCACACGCCGCCGCCCAGGGTCTTGTAGAAGTCGCCGCCCTTGTCGGCCAGTTGCTTCTTCTCGGCACCGATGTCGCGCAGCATGTTGCGGCCGGTGGCGTCGTTCACGGCCCACACACCTTCATGGCCTTTTTCGGGGATGGTGGCAAAGCTCCACAGCTCTTTGCCGCTGTTCGCGTCATAGGCTTTGACGAAGCCGCGAATGCCGTATTCACCGCCGTTGGTGCCGATCAAAATCTTGCCGTTGACGGCCACCGGCGCCATGGTTTCGCTGTAGCCCAGTTCGGGGTCGGCAATCTGCGTCGACCACAGCACCTTGCCCGTCTTGGCGTCGAGCGAGATCAGCTTGGCGTCCAGCGTGCCCATGTAGAGCTTGTCGCCCATGATGGCCACGCCGCGATTGTTGGGGCCGCAGCAGTAGGTGGTGACGGGCCCCTGCTTGTGTTTGTAGTGCCAGAACTCTTTGCCGCTGACCGCGTCGATGGCGTAGATGTGGTTGTAAGAGGTGGTCAGGTACATGATGCCGTCGACGACGATGGGCGCGGTCTCCATCGACTCCAGCACCTCGGTCTGGAAGACAAAGGCCGGCTTGAGCTTGTTGACGTTTTTGGTGTTGATCTGCGCCGCCGCGTAGTAGCGCGTTTGAGCGTAGTTGCCGTTGGAGTGCAGGAAGTTGCTGGCGTTGCCGTCGGCGGCGTCCAACTGGCCCTGGCCCACTGAAATGCTCTTGGGCACCGGTGAACCTGCGGCTGCGGCCTGGCCGGATATTTCCGACTGAGCCAGCGCGGGCAAGGCGGTCAGGCTCAGGGCGGTCAGGCTCAGGGCCCTTGCCCACGCGGCCGGCGCGAGCGCGCGCCAGGTCTGGGAAGCCAAGGAATCTCGACGCATGCGTATCTCCTGGTGTCTTGCTGTTGTTTGCGAAGGATGCCGTCGGTGACGGCCACTGAGGCCAAGCCAGACGACGCGCTTGTTGCGCAACAACTTGTGCGCAGCGACTATCGGTTCCCGCGTTTCCTCGCATTCAGAATACGCCTGCCAGACCCTACATTGCAAACGGTTTTGCATGATGCGACGCAGCAAAAACCATCAAACATCAAAGAGGAGACGATGAAACAACACTGGCAGGCACGACACCGGGTTTGGGCCGCAGCGCTTGTGCTGATGCTGTGGCAAGCGCCGCTGGCAGCCTTGGCGCAGACGCCCACCAATCCCAACCTGAACGCCCAGTTGCTGGTGGCTGCGCGCCAGTCAGACCTGGCCAGCGTAGACCGTCTGCTGGCGCGCGGTGCGGCGCCCAATTCGCGCAACAGGCTGGGCAAGACGGCCTTGCTCATCGCGAGCGAGAGGGGCCAGATGGCCCTCGCAGAACGCTTGCTCAATGCCGGTGCCGATGTCAACCTGGCGTCGCTGGAAAAGGTCACGCCGCTGATGGCGGCCAGCTATGGCGGCCATACCGATTTGCTCAAGCGGCTGCTGGCTGCGGGTGCCAAGACCGAGCCTGTCGACCGCATGAACAAGCCGGCCATGGTCTACGCCGCCGGCCAGGGCCATGCCCAAGCGCTGGAGGTATTGTTGGCCAGTGGCGTGGCGGTCAACGCCAGCTACGACAACCAGCTGACGGCGCTGATGTGGGCCGCCGGCCAGGGCCACGCCGATGCCGTCAAGCTGCTGCTGGCGCGTGGCGCCGATGCGGCGCTGCGCGACAACCGGGGGCAAAGCGCGCTGGACATGGCGCGCGCGGGCGGCCACAGCGCCGTGGTCAGCCTTTTGTTGGCTGGGACATGAGGGCATGCCTGTGCGCGCTGGTCGGGCTAACGGCAATGTTGATGGGTGCGGCGGCCTGTGCCGGCGACCGCCCTTATCTCATCACCTCCAGTGCGGCGGCCGAAGAAGACGACGACGGTGTCTGGTCAATTGAAAGCGCGGCCTCAAAGTTGGGGTCGCGGCGCGGCTTGGAATTGCAGGCCGAATATGCCTTCAACCCCACGCAAGCCTTGCAACTGGAACTGGGTCATGGGCGTGGCGCTTCTGGCCAGGCCAGCGACAGCAGCGCCGGATTGCAGTACCGCCAGCTCTTCAAGCACATCGCGCGCGACGGCTGGGGTTGGGGGCTGGTGCTGGCGGCCGAGCTTGACAAGTCGGGCAGCGCCGCCTGGCGCGCGGGCAGCACTGCGCTGACTTTGCCCGTCAGCATTCAATGGGCGGGGCCCGCCAGTTTGCTGCACGCCAACCTGGGTGTGGTCTGGCCGCGTGGTGAGCGGCGGCAGTGTCTGGCGTCGCTGGCTGCCAGCCACGACCTGGGCCACCGCACGCACCTGTTTGCGGAAGTCGCGCGCCAAGGCGACCAGCGCTTGCTGCACGGCGGTGTGCGCCACTGGCTGCGGCGCGAGAAGTTGGCGTTGGATTTTTCATTGCAGCGCCGGCGCGGCGCTGGCGAGTCCGAACGCGGCGTGGTGGTCGGGCTTGGCTGGTACGACCTCTAGCCGGGGGCGCTATCGCGGCCCTATTGCGGTGCGCTGGCCGCGCGTGCCAAACCCAGGCGCTCCACCGTGCGCCGTTCGGCGGCGTAGGCCGTGCGCATGGCACGGCCGTAGTCGTCGGGCCCCAGGTATTGCAGCTCTTGGTCATAACGTGCCAGTTCAGCCACATGGGCCGGGTCAAACGCCGCCGCCTTGAAGGCCGCGTGCAGCACCTGCACCACCTGCGGCGGCATGCCTTTGGGGCCGGCCAGGCCGTAGGGCGACGTGGCCACGATGCCGTGCCCCAGCTCCTTGAGCGTGGGCACCTGCGGCCAACGTGCGCTGCGCTGTTCGCTGAAGGTGGCCAGCAACTGCAAGCGGCCGCCTTCGACAAAAGGCGCAAAGCCGTTGGAGTTGACACCCAGCATGACCTGGCGCGAGGTCACGGCAATCATCTGCTCGGCCGTGCCTTTGTAGGGCACGTGCACATAGGCCAGGCCGCGGCGCGCAAAGAGCTCGTCCATCACCACATGCGGCGTCGTGCCCACGCCATTGGTGGCCACTGTCAGCTCGCCGGGGTGCAAACGCGCCCACTCAAACACATCGTCCAGGCTGCGCCATTCGCTGCCGGTGGCCACCACCACGCCAAAGGTCACGCCGCTGATCTGGATGATGGGCGTGGTGTCGCGGATGGGGTCCCACAGCACCTTTTGCGTCCACGGCGCGCGGTACACGGGCTGCGGCATCTGGGCGATGACGTGGCCGTCGGGCGCAGCTTGCTGCAACACGGGCATGGCCAGCGTGCCACCGGCGCCGCCACGGTTTTCAATCAACACCTTTTGGCCCAGGTGGCGCGCCGCCAGTTCGGCCAGCACGCGCAAGCTCAGGTCAGTGGCGCCACCGGCGGGCCAGGGCACCCACAGCGTGATGGGTTTGCTGGGGAAGGTGCTGGCCCACGCCAGGCCAGGGCAGGCAGCAGCAGCAGTGGAGGCAAGCCAGTGGCGCCGCGTCAGGCGCTTGCCTTGCATTACGAACCACCCCGCTTGCTGAGCGCGCCAAAACCACGCTGCGGGTTGTAGCCCCACGCAGCGACGCCAAAACAAATCGCCAGCGTGGCCAGCACAACCCAGGGCGCCAGGCCAGGGTCTTTGCCGTAGAGCGCAAAGCGCAGCCATTCCACGGCATGCGTGAAGGGGTTGAAGCGCGCCACTTCATACACCCAATCCGCGCCCGACTCTTGCAGCTTCCACAACGGGTACAGCGCGGTGGAAATGAAGTACATGGGGAAGATGACGAAGTTCATGGTGCCGGCAAAGTTTTCCAGCTGCTGGATGTAGACCGACAGCAGCAGGCCCAAAGCGCCCAGCATCAAAGCGCCGCACAGCAGCGCCAGCAGCACCATGGGTGTCTGCGGCCCCCACACCGGCATAGGCGTGCCCAGCAGCGCGGCCACGATGAGGAAGGCCGCCACCTGCACCAGCGACAGCACGGCGGTGGCCATGAGTTTGCTCAGCAAAATCCAGGCGCGTGGCAGCGGCGCCGTCAGCAGCAGGCGCATCAAACCCATCTCACGGTCATAGACCATGGCCAGGCTGCTTTGCATGCCGTTAAAGAGCATGACCATGCCCACCAGGCCCGGGGTGATGTAGACGTCGTAGCTGATGTAGGTCTCGTAGGGCGCGTTGATGGCCACCCCAGTGACGCTGCGAAAGCCAGCCGCAAACACCGCCAGCCACAGCAGCGGGCGCACCACGGCCGAGGCCAGGCGCGAGTACTGGCGCGCAAACTTCAGCAGCTCGCGCCAGACGATGGCGCGCATGGCCAGGGCCGCATGCAGGGGCAGGCTCAAGCGTGCGGGTTGGTGCGCGGAGGGGTCCACGGGTTCGTGGCTCGCGTCGGGTTTCATCGTTTGACCTTGCACAGGGCTTCGGGTGCGTCGGCGCCCAGCGTGTCGAGCACCGTGCGCGGGTGCAGCAGGCCCTCGGCGGGCGCCAGGCCGATGACGCCGACACCGTCGCTCAGCAGCAAGGGCTGGCGCAGTTGACCGTCCCAGGCGCGGAAGTCCATGGCACTGCCTTTGGAGCCGTCCAGGCTGACGGCGGCCAAGGCACGGCCCCAGGCTTCGGGGGTGGCCGGGCTGCTTTTGCCGGCGCTGGTTTGCAGGGCCAAGGCGGCCGCAACCACCGCCTTGCCGGCCATCCAGGCGGCCCAGTCCTGGCCCGTCATGGTGCGCCCCGTGGCGCGCAAGAAACGCCGTGAGGGTTGCGGTGCGCCATAACGCTCAAACTGAGCGTGCCAGGCGAGTGCGGCCAGGCCGGCGTCACCCACCACAGGGCGTGGCAGCGCGGTGCGGTAGGGCAGGCCGCGCGCAAATTCGCCGTCGCTGTCGACCACCCAGACCACGTCGTAGCTGGCCTGGCCGGTCAGCAGCAGTGGGTTGTTGTGCTCACGCTCGCGCGGGTCGTTGCCAGCCTTGAAGCTTTTGTGCGCCACCAGCTTCAGGCCATAACGACGCAACGAAGCCAGCGCGGCGGCGCTGCGCTCAGCGTCTTGCGTCGATGGGCCGCTGAGCAGCAGCACCTGCGCCCACTTGCGCGACACCAGAGCCTGGGCCAGCGCGTCGCTGCGCATGCGTTCGCTGGGCAGCAGGTGCCACAGCCGCGCACGGCAGTCGCGCTCGCGCAGGCTGTCGTCGCTGGCGCCGATGTTGAGCACGGGCTTTGCCGTGGCATCAGTCAAGGCCAGCAGCAGGCTGGGGTTGAGGTCGGCCAGCAGCAGCACCGCGCCGGCCTTGTCGGCTTGCAACGCGGCGGCGCGGGCGGCTGCGGCGTCGGTCACGGCCACGGTGTCCAGCGTCATGCTGAGTTTGGCGGCGTCCAGTTCAAAGGCGGCGTCGCTCAGCGCCATCTTCACGGCGTCCAGCGCCGGCCCGGTGGCTTGGCCCAGGTAGGCACGTTCGCTGCGCAGGCGCTCGAAACGTGGGTCGTCGGCCTGCACCACCAGGGTCAGTTTGATGGGCGCGGCCGCGCTTGGCCCGGCGCACAGCACCAGGGTCACGGCCAGCATCGGTCCTAACACCCAGGTTAAGCTCATTCGACAATCAGCGCCATATAGGGCACACGGCCCACGGCCACACTCTTGCTGGCCTTGGCGCTGGCCACATCGACCAAGCTGATGTCGTCGCTGAGGCCATTCGTCACCACCAACTGCGTTTCGGCCTTGTTCAGCGCCACGTTCCAGGCCCGTTTGCCCACCAACACGGTGTGCGTGACCTTGCGGCTGGCCACATCGATGAAGGCCACATGGTTGGCGCGGCCCATGGCCACAAAAGCGCGTCTGCCGTCGCGGGAGAGCGTGATGCCCACGGGTGTGATGTCGTCGGCGCGCTGGCCTTTGAGCTCGAGCTTGAGCGTGTGCTTCACGCTGTGGTCTTGGGTGTCGATGATGCTCACGCTGGACGACATCTCGTTGGTCACCCACAGCTCTTTGCCGTCTGGCGTGATGGCCATGCGGCGCGGCCTTTTGCCGACGCTGATGTTCTTCAGCAACTTGGCGCTGGCCACGTCGATCACGTGCACCAGGCTGGCGGCTTCCGAGGTCACGTAGACCCGTTTGCCATCGGGCGAGGTCTTCACGCCTTCGGGCTCTTTGCCCACCTTCACGGCGTGCAATTTGCGCCCCGTGGCGGCGTCCAGCATGAGCAGTTCGCCTTCGTCTTCTGAAGACACGAACAGCATCTTGCCGTCGGCAGAAAAGTCAAAGGCTTCGGGGTCGTCGCCCAGCGGCACACGGCCTATCGACTGGCGGCTAGCCAGGTCGATGATGTCGGCGGCGTGCGACTCGGCGCACGCCACAAAGACGCGTTTGCCGTCGGGCGCCAACTGGATGTGGCGCGGCCGTTTGCAAGTCGCCAGCGTGCCCACCACGGCCTGGGTTTGCAGGTTGACCAGGGTGATGTTGTGGTCCTTCTCGCTCGTCACCCAGGCCATGGGCTGGGCCTGGACTGTGAACGCAAACAAGAGGGGCAAGGCGCTGAGCAAGGTCTTCATGGTGCAAGGTTTCAGGGTTTGTTTTTCGGCGCGGTGGCGCGCACAAAAGCTTGTTCCAGCGTGCCGCCGCCCAGGGCCTGGGTCACGTCGGCGGGAGGGCCGTCGGCCAGCAAGCGGCCACGGTGCAGCACCAGCACACGGTCGGCTTGTTGCGCTTCTTCGACGAGGTGGGTGGCCCACAACACGGCGCAGCCGCGCTCGGCCACATCACGGCGCACAGCACTCATCAAATCGCGCCGCGACTGTGGGTCCAGCCCCACCGTGGGCTCATCCAGCAGCAGCAGCGCCGGGTGATGCAAGAGCGCACGCGCCAGTTCCACCTTGCGCCGGTTGCCGCCCGAGAGTTCACGCGCGGCGCGGCGCAGCTCGGCGCTCAGCCCAAACGCGGCCGCCACTTCCTGAATGCGCTGGCGCGCCAGGGCACGCGGCAGTCCGTGCAGGTCGGCATAAAACTGCAAGTTGTGGGCGACCGTGAGGTCCAGGTCGAGCGAGGCTTGCTGAAAGACCACACCCAGTCGCGCCAGCGCGTGGTGGGCGCTGTGCGCCAGGGGCAAACCGTCGATGTGGACGCTGCCTTCGTCGGGCGCAAAGAGCCCGGCAGCGACCTGGAACAGCGTGGTCTTGCCCGCGCCGTTGGGGCCCAGCAAGACCACCAGGCCGCGCGGCGCCAGCGTCAGGTCAAGTCTGTCCAAGGCCACACGGGGGCCATAGCGCTTGGTGAGAGCCTGGATGCGCAGCATGTGCGCATGTTGTCACAGCAAGCCAAGGCGCCTGGTGTGCCCGCCAGCCCAGATGCCCCCAGCTGGGACGCCCAGCGGCGGGTGCGCCAGCCGCGTCAGCGCGCGCGCAATTGCTTGCAGACGTTGTCGCCGGTGACGGTCAGGCTCAGACTGCCGCCCCGCCATTCCAGCCAGTTCATGTTGACGTAGTCGGCGATGTCGCTTTCGGCGATGTCGCTGGCGCGCTGGTGTTTGAGCAGGTCCACCGTGTGCGGCCAGGCGTGGCGCAAGGCCTCCTGGCGGTTGGCGGGCGTGCGGTGCAGAGGCTGTGTCATATGGGCAGGGGGCTCCAGGTGCCGGCCCACGTTACCACCGCACGGCGCGTCTTGGCATGCGATTTGGCGGGTGAAACACCGTGTTAGGGTTGGGGTCTGCCCCAGCCCATCCCTGGCCGGGCTTGGACACCCCGCCATGATCGATTCCTTGCTGCTGTGTGCGGCCCGCATCAGCACCTTTGAGCTGGAAAAACCGCTCACGCATGCCAGCGGCTTTTACTTCGAACGTGAAGGCCGCCTGTACCTGGTGACCAGCCGCCACGTGCTCATCGACACGCCCAGCAAGCACTTTCCCAACCGCATTGAGATTGAAGTCCACACGCGCGAAGACGACCTGGGCAAGTCGGTGGCGGTGGGGGTGATGCTCTATGAAGACGGCAAGAGCTGCTGGCACCAGGGTCAGGACGCGGCCGGCGAAATCGACGTCGCCCTGATTGAACTGGACCGCCGTGCGCTGCCCGCCAGCGCCGTGATTCGCCCTTTCACGCCGGCGCACATTCAAAGCGTGGATGCCGATGTCGAGGTCGGCAGTTCGGTGCTCATCCTGGGCTTCCCGCTGGGTTTTCACGACACCTTGCACCACCTGCCCGTGGTGCGCCAGGCGGTGGTGGCTTCAGCCTACGGCTTGCGCTTTCAGGGCCAGGGCTATTTCTTGACCGATGCGCGCATGCACCGCGGCACCAGCGGTGCGCCCGTGGTACTGCGCGACACCAGCGCCAGCGCCGATGCAGCCTTGCCCTGGAAGCTGATGGGCGTGCATTCGGCCAGTCTGGACATGAGTGGGCGCGATCGCGAACAGGACGAAACCCTGGGCCTGAACTGCGCCTGGTACGCCGACATGTTGATGACGCTGAGCGAGGCCGCTGAGGCAGTTCCGGCCAACTCAGCGCCGCGCTCGCAAGCCGCGCAACAGCAGCAAGGCTGAGCCGGTCAAGGCCCGCCTGTCAGCGGGCCGGGGCGACTTCGTCTTGCGGCTTGCAATCCTGGGCAGGAGCCCGCATCGACCGCCGCAGTGTGTCTAGCGAAACAAACCCAGCCGTTGCGCTTCCAGCGCGGCTTCGGCGCGCGAGCTGACGTTGAGCTTGCGGTAGATCTGCTTGACGTAATCGGCAATCGTGTGCCTGCTCAAACCCAGCTGCACCCCGATCTCGGGCAGCGTGTAGCCCTTGGCCACACGCAGCAGCACTTCGCTTTCGCGGTCGGTGAGGTTCACCGCTGGCATGGCGTTGGCCGACTGCGCGGTAGGCTTGGCCTTGGCGCTGAAGTAGGCCATGACACGGCGTGCAATGCTGGGCGACAGCGGCGGCTCGCCCTGGCTGATGCGCTGCAATTGTTCGGTGATGAGTTCGCGCGCCTGCTCTTTGAGGATGTAGCCAAAGGCGCCGGCTTGCAGGGCCGGGAAGAGGTGCTCGTCGTCGTCGTGGATGGTGACGACCACGCTTTGTGCGTCGGGCTGCATGTCGCGCAGCTTGGTCACCACGTCCACACCCGAACCGTCGGGCAGGCCCAGGTCAACCAGTGCCAGATCAAACTTCACCGCAGCCACCAGGGCCAGCGCGTCTTGCACGCGTGAGCTCTCAGATATGGTGGCGCCCGGAAAGACTTGCAGCACCAGCTTGCGCAGCCAGGCCCTTATCTCGGGCAGGTCTTCAAGCAGCAGAATGGTCTTCATGGGCGGTGTGCGGCGGGTTCGACTTTGATGTTATCGGCCGCTGCGCGCCCAATCATGAACCGGTGGTGGCCCTATCCAGCGGAACTGTGAGACGTATCACGGTTCCGTAGCCGGGCCCACTTTCCACCAGGCACTGGCCCTGCAACTGCTTGGCGCGGCTCTTCATGCTGGCCAGGCCGTGGCCACGGTCCAGGCGGCCGTCGATCTCATTGGAAATGCCATCGCCGTTGTCTTGCACCGTGAGCTGAAAGTCGCCGTCGGCAATGCCCGCCGTCACCGTGCAACTGGCCGCGCCGCTGTGTTTGATGACGTTGCTGGTGGCTTCGCGCAGGATGCGCGTGGTCTGCACATAGGCGCGCGCGCTCAGTGTGTGCGGCAGGTCTTCGGGCGCGTCCCAGCCGCCTTCAATGCCGGCTTGCGCCAGGCGGCTGATGATCTCGGCGCGCCAGTCGCCCAGCGCGTCGGCCAAGCGCACGGGCCGCCCGGTGAGGCCGCGCACCGACAAGCGCATCTCTTCCAGCGCTTCACGCGCCAGCGTCGAGATGCGTTCAGATTCGCTGGTGTGCACGATGGTCAGCAGCTTGGCGCCCAGGTCGTCGTGCAGGTCAGCGGCGATGCGCTTGCGTTCGCGTTCGGTGACCTGCTCGACACGCAATTCAGACAACTGGCGAAAGTTGCGTTCGATCTCGGCCGTGGCTTCGCGCACGCGCTGCTCCAGTTGCAGCTTGCCTTGTTCGGCCTGGTGCAAAGCGTGGCCATGCAACTGCACCAGACGCAGACCTACCAGCACAAAAATCACCGCCACCACCAGTTGGGCCAGGTGCGCGGCCATGGCCGGCGCGTCCAACCACTGCACGGCAAATTCGATCACACCCGCCAAGGCCACCACACTCAGCATGCCGCCCATCAGCCAGGCCGAGCGGCTGCGCCGCAAGCGGCTCAAATGCCACACGGCTGCAGCCACCACCTCCAACGCCAGCACCGCATACCAGGCATTGGCCAGTGCATGCAGGCGCGTCGGCCCGGCCAACAACAGCGTCAAGGCCAGCAGCGCACATTGCAGGGGCAGCGCGCGGTCTATCCAGTGGCGGCGCAAACCGGCCAGTCGCAACAGGAATTGCACGGCGGCCCAGGTGATGAAGCCCAGCATGGCGACCGTCACAAACTCGGTTTCCAGATGACCCAGCGGCGAGTCGCGCTGCCACAGCCGCAGGTTGATCAAGGCCCAGCCCACACACAGCGCGCCAAAGTAGGCGAGGTGGCTTTCACGCCGGTTCATGAAGCCGAGCACGAACATGAAGCCGCCAGTCAGCAGCAGCATGGCGCTCATGCCCTGCGGCACGCTGACTTGCAAGCTTTGCTGGCGTGTGTGGCGCAGCGCCAGCACCGACAGCGGGCCCACCGTCAATGCCGAAAGGCCACCGGCGCGCAAGCGTGAGCCTGAGCCGGCCAGCGCATGGCCGGCAACCTTGATGTCCAGCACATTGCCTTGCGCACGCAGCAGCGCGGCGGGCAGCGTCAACAACTGCGGCTGGTTGCAGTTGTTGGTGATGGGCGTTGACATGCGCCCACCGCTGCCCACCAACTGGCCGTTGAGGTAGACCTCCATATTGCTGCACACCTGCTCGATGTGCAGGGCCATCACCTCACCGGCATAGACAAATTCCTGGCTCGCAAATTCAACCCGGTACCACAGCAAGCCGGCAAAACCCGGGCGTGTGCGCGCCCATTCGTCGGGCAGGTCAACACGTGCCACGGGCACGCCAATCGGGAACCAACTGCCGGCACCGGGCGCGGTGATGGCGCTGGTGATGCGAACGGCTTGGGCCTGGGCGGCCGCGCTCAGCCCGCTCAGCCAGCACAACACCAGCAGCAAGCGAAGCAGATGCAGCGGGTCGTGCGGGTGGTGCGGCTGGCGCAAGTGAATGAGGCGCGGCATGGAGCCGGGCATTCTGCATGCTGCTTTTGCGCGCAGCGCTTGTCTGCCGCGCTGCGACAATGCCGGCCCGTGCGCTATTTGCCAATGCCTTGATCCGCCGCCACAGTTTTGATGCGCCCGACAACCGGCGCCTGGCCCACCTGTGTGGCCCCCTGGACGCCCACCTGCGCACGCTTGAGGGCGGCCTGGGCGTGAGTGTGCAGCGGCGCGACGCCAGTTTTCGCATCCAGGGCCCGGGTGCGGCGGTGGAACGCACCGCAGCGCTGCTCGACACCCTGTACGCGCGTGCCAAGGGTCCTATCAGCGAACGCCTGCTGCTGGCCTTGCTGAGCGACGTGCTGGCGCCACCCGGCGCTGCCATGCCAAGCGATGCTAACGATCAAACGGTGGTGCTTCACACACGCCACAGCGAACTCAGCGGCCGCACGCCCAACCAGATGCAGTACCTGCGCCAGATGCTCAGCCACGACATCAGCTTTGGCATTGGCCCGGCCGGCACCGGCAAGACCTTCTTGGCCGTGGCCTGCGCGGTGGACGCGCTGGAGCGCCAGGGTGTGCAACGCATCGTGCTCACGCGCCCGGCAGTCGAAGCTGGTGAGCGGCTGGGCTTTTTGCCGGGTGACCTGGCGCAAAAGGTCGACCCCTACTTGCGCCCTTTGTACGACGCGCTCTACGACCTGATGGGCTTTGATCGCGTCACCAAAGCCTTCGACAAAGGCCAGATCGAAATTGCGCCGCTGGCCTTCATGCGCGGGCGCACGCTCAACCATGCTTTTGTGATCCTGGACGAAGCGCAAAACACCACGCGTGAACAGATGAAGATGTTCCTCACACGCATCGGCTTTGGCAGCCGCTGCGTCGTCACGGGTGACGTGAACCAGATCGACCTGCCCGCCGGCACCCCCAGCGGCCTGGTTGACGCCGCCGAGGTTTTGCAAGGCGTGAGCGGCATCGCCTTCACGCAATTCACGGCGGCTGATGTGGTGCGCCACCCGCTGGTGGCGCGCATCGTGCTGGCTTATGAGAGTGCTCGGGCCGGCGAGACGGCACGATGAAAGCCGCAGTGAAACCCACGCTCGAGCTTTCGCTGCAATTCGCCGACCCCCGCCACCGCGCGCATTTGCCGCGCCACCGTGTGGCACGCTGGGTGCGTGCGGCGCTGGCGTTGCCAGGGCAGATCACGGTGCGCATCGTCGGCGCCGAAGAGGGCCGCAGCCTCAACCGCGATTACCGCAAGAAGGACTACGCCACCAATGTGCTGACCTTCGACTACCAGCACCACCCCCAGGTCATGGCCGACCTGATTCTGTGTGCGCCCGTGCTTGAACAAGAAGCCAAAGACCAAGGCATCGCGCTGGCCGAGCACTACGCGCATTTGCTGGTGCACGGCACCTTGCACGCCCAGGGCATGGACCACGAAGACGAGGCCGATGCAGCGAAGATGGAGGCGCGAGAGACGCAGATCCTGCTCGCCCTGGGCCTGCCCGACCCCTACCGCAAATGACGCTTACTTAGAACGCTTACTTGGTGCCAAAGATGCGGTCACCCGCGTCGCCCAGCCCCGGCACGATGTAGCCATGGCTGTTGAGTTCACGGTCAATCGCGGCCGTGTAGATGGGCACGTCAGGATGATGGCGCTGCAGGTTCGCTATGCCTTCAGGCGCAGACACCAGGCTCACAAAGCGGATGCTCTTGGGCTGCGTTTCTTTCAGGCGGTCCACGGCGGCCACGGCCGAGTTGCCGGTGGCCAGCATGGGGTCAAGCACGATGGCGTCGCGCTGCGGCATGCCGTGTGGCATCTTGAAGTAGTACTCCACCGCCACCAAAGTCTTGGGGTCGCGGTACAGGCCGACATGGCCCACGCGCGCGCCGGGCACCACTTCCAGCATGCCGTCCAAAAAACCACTGCCCGCGCGCATGACCACCACAAACACCGTCTTGCGCCCTTCAATGACGGGTGAGCGCATGGTCTCCAGCGGCGTTTCGATCTCGATCAACTGCGTCGGCATGTCGCGCGTCACCTCATAGGCCATGAGCATGCTGATCTCGTGCAACAAGCGGCGAAAGCTGCTGGTGCTGAGGTCTTTTTGGCGCATCAGTGTCAGCTTGTGCTGCACCAGCGGGTGGTTGATGACGTGGACGGCGGCTGGGGTCATGGGCGGTCGGCTCCGAGGTGCGGGTGATGTCGGTGTGAGTGGGGTCAAAAAATCGTGCCGTCGCTTTCAATACGCAGCGGCGGTGAGCCGTCCACGCGCAGCTCCTGCGCGATCTCTCGGCCTGCGGCCCAGGTGCCACCCTCAAGGATGCAGGCCAGTGGCAACTCAGCGGCTGTTTTGCCCAGGCGCTGGCGTACCAGCACCGCCAGCTCATCAAGCAAGGTCACGGTCAGGGCGCGCCATTCGATGACGAATTCGTCTTGCGGCTTCCAGGTGCGCGCCAACAGCCGCGGGTCACGCGGCACGATGACGCCGGCGTCGAGCAGCAGGCCGCCATTGCGGTATTCGGGCAGGCCGGTGAGTGCGCCCAGGTCCGTCACGCGCACGCCGGCCCACTGCAGCGGCTCGATCAGCGAATAGCTCAGCCACTGGCTGAGTTTGTGGAAGGGCACCCAGCCCTCGGTCGTTCTATCGCTCAGACCGCCGCCGATCTGTGCACCCGCCCAGCGGTGCTGCCACACGTCACCCGCCGCCAGCCCTTGAACGTTGTTGCCGCTGGGCCAGATGCTTGACAGCGAACGCAGCAATTCGCCCAGCACCTCCGCAGCGCTGACCTCAAAGCGCGTGCCCCGCTGCGTGAGCCGGTCGTACAACAAGCCCGGCCTGGCTTGTGTGCCTTGTGCACCTTCACCATCACGCGCTGCTTCTTGTGCCAATGCCGCGCCCAGGCGCGCCAGCAGTGCGGCGCGGCCCTCAAGGCCAACCATGGGGTTGCGTGGGCCGGACTGGAAGATGCCACGCAAGGCAGCGGCATCGACATGGCGCAGTGCAGAAGCGTCAGCGCGCAAAGGGTCGTCGCTGCGGCTGGAAAAAGCACCGGCCATGAAGGCGCGAAAACTGGCCACGCCCAGGCCTTCGCTGCGGCCGTAGGTCTGTTCTGCGGCGCCGGGGCTAACGTCAATAGTGTGTGACTGCGGGCTGGCTGGCTGATTTGCCGGCTGGCTGGGTTCCTGGGCTGGCGCCGACGCAGGCGCGGCGGCGCGGTCCAGCGCTGCCAACAACTCGTCCGGGCTGGCACGCAGCGTAGCGGTGGCGGGCAGCGTGGTGCTTTCGCGGTACTGCCACTGCGGGCCGGCGCCAGCGTCGAGCAGCACGCTCACCACCGTCAGGTCAAAACGCGCACGCGCCTGCTCAGCCACGCTGCGGCCGGCCAGGCGCCTGTCCATCTCGGCCTTGCGGTCGACACCGCCGGCTTCAAAGTGGCGCCAGCGGCTGTGATAAGGAATCACCAGGTCGGGAAAGCGCTTGAGAGTCAACGCGGCGACACGTTCGGCCACGGCATCCAGCCGGCTGCGGTCCAGCGTGAAGCTGGGGCTGACATCGCCTTGCACCGAGCGCAGCACCGCCGCGCAGCGGGCGCGAATGGTTGCCGGGTCAAACAGTTGGCCCAGCGGGTGCGCCGAAGGCGGCTCGTTCAACTGCGCGTCCTTGACGGCGTTTTTCACGGCCTCCTTCTCGGCTTCCCTCTCCGCCTCTTTCATGGCGTCCCTCACGGCCTCACTCAAGACCACGCCCCTTGACGGCAGCCAGGTCGGCATTGCTGGGCACCGCACCGTCAGTGAAATAGCCGGCCGCGATCTTGGCTTCCATCTCCACCTTGGCGTCGGCCGGTATCAGCGCGTCGGGAATGGGCACCCGCTCAATGACTTCAATGCCACTGCCGGTGATGGCGTCAAACTTGTCGTTGCTCATGCTCACCAGGCGGTGAATTTTTTGCACGCCCAGCCAGTGCAGCACGTCGGGCATGAGTTCTTGGAAGCGCATGTCTTGCACACCAGCCACACATTCGGTGCGCAAGAAGTATTTGTCGGCGCTGTCACCGCCCAACTGCCGTTTGCGCGCGTTGTAGACCAGGAACTTGGTGACTTCGCCCAGCGCGCGGCCTTCCTTGCGGCTGTAGGCGATCAGTCCCACACCACCGGCTTGCGCGCCGCGTATGCACTCTTCAATGGCGTGCGTCAGGTAGGGCCTGCAGGTGCAGATGTCAGAGCCAAACACGTCAGAGCCATTGCATTCGTCGTGCACACGCGCGGTCAGTGTCACTTGGGGGTTAGCCAGGTCACGGATGTCGCCAAACACGTAAAGCGTCTGGCCGCCTATGGGTGGCAGGAATACTTCCAGGTCACTGCGTGTCACCAGTTCGGGGTACATGCCGCCGGTTTCTTCAAACAGGGCGCGGCGCAGGTCGGCCTCGCTGACCTTAAAACGCTGCGCCACACCGGGCAGCCACCACACCGGCTCCACTGCCACTTTGGTGACGGTGGCCGAAGCGTCTTCGAGCAGCACTTTGCCGTCGGGGGCCAGGCGCTGGAAGGCGATGGCCTGTTTGATTTCAGGCAGGTGAATGTGCGCCTTGGTCACGGCGATGGTGGGGCGTATGTCATAGCCCGCCGCCAGCGCGTCGGCAAAGACACTTTGCACACTCGCGCCCCAGGGGTCGATGGAGACCATCTTGCCGGCCTGGCCCCACTGCGGGTAAGGGCCGATGAGGTCAGTCGGTGCAGTGTTGGTCAGGTCGGCGCGGTGGCCGCGCGTCAGGTTGCCGGCCGCCACGGCCAGCGCGCGGTAGACGCCGTAGCTGCCACTGTGGGTGCCAATGACGTTGCGCTGGCTGCGGTTGGCGGTGGTGCCCACGACGGGGCCGCGTTGCGCCGCGGTGGGCGCATCCCACTGGATGACGGGCGCGCCAGCCGTGCCCTGGCCAGGGTGGGAAGTGAGGCGGATGTGGCTGCTGGGTGCGCTGTCCATGCGGAGTCTGTGGCGTGGGCGAAGAGGCGGAAGATACGCCATGCGTCGCGGGCGCTGGCCGCAGGGCTTTGAAAGGGGCAGTGAATTTTCACTTGCACCCGCGCTGCGCTTGCACAAAATGCGCCTACCGCGCTAACACCGCAAAGGCAAGGCGCGGGCCACAACATGCCCACAAGGCGGAGCCGACACATGTCAAAAATCACTTCAAAAGTCACTTGCACCCTGGCGCTGCTGTGCACCGCAGCGGCCGCCCATGGCCAGACCAGCGCACCGCTGTTGGACGTGGAATGGATCAACGGCGGGCCTTCGGTGTCGCGCGAACAATGGGCGGCAGCCAGTGCCGCGCCCACCATCTGGTGGCGCGTCATGACGGCGGGCATGGTCTTCAGCGACGGTGGCCTGAACATCGGCCCGTCAGGCTCGCACAACTGCAAACGCCAGAGCGACGCGCGTTTGTACCGCTGCGACAAAGTGGCTGGTGGGCCCACGGGCGACTACAGCTATGCCATCAGGCTGATGCAGACGGCAACGGTGGCCAAGTCGCCGCCGACCTTGCCTGACGGCTGGATTCAGAACGAATAGCCTTCGCCTTCTTCGCCTTCTGCGCAGCCTTCAAGCCGCCGAGGCGGCCAAAAAACCTTCGACGCGAGCGCGCGCCAGGCCGGCTTCTGAAGTGGCGCCAGCACCCAGTTGGCGCACCAGGCTGCGGGCTTCATCGCGTGCGGCAAGCGCCGCAGCTGGCTGGCCGCTGAGCCACTGCACTTCTGTAGCCGCGCACAAGGCCAGTGCCAGGCTGGTGGGGTCACCCGCTTGACGCACAGACTCAAGACTTGGCTCGGTGTCACGCAGTGCGCCGGCGGTGTCGCCCAGACGCGCGCGCATCAGCCCAAGCTGGCTTCGGATTTGCGACTGCGCGCGCTGGCTGCCCAGCTCCAAAGCCAAGGCCAACGCGGCTTCATAGCTTTGCCTAGCGGCTTCGGTCTGGCCGGCGCTGGCCTGCACCAAACCCAGCGTCTCCAGCGCCGTGCACTGCAAGCGAACGTAGCCCAACTCGCGCGCCAATTGGCAGGCCTGAGTTGCGGCGTTGCGGGCCTCACTCTGCCGACCCATCAAGTGGTTGAGCATGCCCAGGCTATTGAGCATGTTGCCTTGGCGTTGACGGTCGCCGCGCTGGAGTGCGATATCCAGCGCTTGCTGACAGAGTTGCAGCGCCCTGTCCAACGCACCCAACTGCCCATGCAGATTGCCCAGATTGCCCAGCAACGCAAAACGCCAGCGCTCAAGTGAGTGCTGCTCGGCCAAAGTCAGGGCCTCTTCATAGTGGCGCTGGGCCTGTGGCAAAAGTCCTTGCTCGAATTCCACCGTGCCCAGGCCATTGAGTGCGGCGCACTGCAAGTCGACGTTGCTCAGTGCACGGGCGCCTTGCAAGGCCAGCGTCATTTCCTGGCGTGCCTGCTCTATCTGGCCCGCCCTGGCGTGCAAGGCCCCTAGCCGGACGTTGACAGCCGACAGGATGGCCGCATCGCCGGCAACTTGGGCTTGCAGCAGCGCCGTGGCGTAGTGCGTGCTGGCCGGTGCACGCTTGCCTAACGCCTCAAGAGCGCTGCCCAAGACATGATGCGCACGTGCTGCCGCCACGGCTGGCAAGGCGGGCGCAGCACACACCAACTCAGCCAGGTCCACGCCGGCCTGGAAAGGCCCTTGCAGGCTGATGGCGGCCCAGGCGCCCACCAGCGCGTCGGCGGCCAGGGCATGGCGAGCGGCCAACATGGCGCGCCGGCAAGCCACGGCCAGGTTGTCGATGTCGGCGCAGGCGTTTTCGGTGGCGCGTTCGCTGCCCAGCGCGGCAAACCAGTCGCCATGCCTGTCTTGCGCTGCGCGCAGGGCCGCCGGCCCGCTGCCGGGGTAGCGGCCAGAGGTCTGCAAATGCTCGTCGGCGTAGGCCTGCACGCTCATCAAAAGGTCAAAGCGCTCGTCGGCCAGGGCGCGCACAAAAGACTTGTCGACCAGCGACTGGATGGTGTCCACAGGCCAAGGCGCGCCCGGCACATCACTCAGGTCCAGCACGGCCTCGGCGGCTTCGATGGAGAAGCCACCTTCAAACACCGACAGTTGCGCCAGTGCGGTCTTGTCAGCGTCTTGCAGCAAGTCCCACGACCAGTCAAAGGCCGCGCGCAGCGTGCTTTGGCGGTCCAGCCGGCTGCCCGACGAGGCCAACAGCTTGAAGCGTTCACTCATGCGCGCCAGCAGCGCGCGCGGGCTCAGCGTGCGCACGCGGGCGGCGGCCAGTTCAATGGCCAGCGGCAGGCCGTCAAGCAAGCGCACCAGGGGCGCGATGGCGGCGCGGTCTTCTTGGCCAGGGTTGAAGTCGCGCTTGGCGGCGGCCGCGCGGCGCAAGAAGAGTTGCTGCGCGTCGTCGGGCTGCAAGGGCGCCAGGGCCAGCGCTTCTTCGCCCACCATGCCCAGCACTTCGCGTGTGGTGACCAAAAAGCGCGCTTCGCCCGCACACCCCATCCAGTGGCCCAGGGTGGCTTCGGCGTGGCGCGAGACTTGCTCAAAGTTGTCCAGGATGACCAGGCAGCGCCCGCGCCCGGCCATGGCCTTGCCCAGTTGCGTGCGCGCGTCGTCTGCGCCCAGCGCCACGTCCAGGCCTTGCGCCACGGCGTTGAAGATGCCTTCGACGGTGCGTGCCGGCGCCAGGTCACAAAACCACACGCCGCCCGGAAAGTCGCCTTGCCACGACCAGCCAAAGCGCGTCGCCAGGCGTGTCTTGCCACTGCCACCAATGCCCAGCAGCGAGACCAAGCGCGCGCCTTCGTCAAAGCGCCGCGCCAGTTCCAGCAGCGTGTTGCGCCGGCCGACAAAAGCGTCGCGTTCTGCCGGCACGCTGTGTCTGATTTCGCGCAGCGGCAACCACAGTTCGCCCTGGGCCACCACGCGGTAGACCTTGTCGCCGTCGGGCGGCGGCGTGAAGGGCGCGCCGGCCTCGCCCACTTCCAGCAGTTCAATCGGTTCGGGCAGACCTTTGACACGCCAATGGCCGTGCGACAGCACGCGCTGCGCAAGCGGGCCCAAGGCTTCTTGCGCAGCGCGTGTCATCAGCGTCTGGCCACCCAAGGCGGTGGCCATGACACGCGCGGCCAGCGGCTTGCTGACACCGTCCACCTCCAGCGGTTTGGCGCCCAGCGCCACGTCGGCGGCCGGTGTGGCGCGCAGGGTGATCTGGCCCACGTGCAGGCCGGCACGGGCGCGCAGGTGGATGTTGATGCCGGCGCTGGCCGGCAAGTCCAGCGCGGCCAGCGCGCGGTGGTAGTCCAGCGCATAACCCAGCGCGTCAGTGGCAGCGCTGAAGATGAGCAAGAAGCCGTCTGTCTTGTCGATCTCGCGCCCGCGCCACTGGCGCAACAGGTCGCGCGCCAGGCGGTCGTGTGCGGCCCACACCAGCGCCATGGCTTCGTCGCCCAGGCGCTGGGCCAGGGCAGCGCTGTCGACGAGGTCGGTCAGCAGCAGGGCCACCGGCGCATCCACGCCGTCGGCGGATGCCGCTGCGTTCATGCCAGGCCCCGCACTGGCAGTGCCGCCGTGCGTTGCAACCAATTCAGCGGCGAGTAGGCGGCAAGGCCATCGGTGACATGCAAGGTGTAGGCCATGCGCGAGCGGGCCGAGCGGTTGGGCGCGCTGTAGTGCGGCAGCAGGCCGTGAAAGACCACCAGCGTGCCGGCGGCCACGGGCAAGGCCACGGCGCTGTTCTGGTCGGGCCATGGCGTGGTGTCGAGCTTGTCCATGCGCAGCCGCGCCGCTTCGCAGACAAACCGCTCACGCAGCGGGACGCGGTGGCCGCCGGGCTGTACCCACAGGCAGCCGTTGTCCAGCGTAGCGTCTTCCAGCGCAAACCAAAACGTCGTCACGCTCATGGGTTCGGTGACGAAGAAACTGGCGTCCTGGTGCCAGCCCACCTCGCCGCCGATGTGCGGCTGCTTGAAGATGACCATGCTTTGCCAGACCTGGGGCTTGTGCAAACCCAGGTCAGCGGCCAACGCTGCCAGATCGGGGCCGTGGCTGAAGGCGTCGAACACGGGGTCCAGGTCGTGCATGGCATGGCCGATTTTGTTGATCGACTGGTTCTTGGGCACACGCAGTTGGCCCGCCTCGTCCAGCGCTTCTTCCTCGAAGAAACAGTGCACCGCCTGGGCTGACGACAGCAGGGCAGCGTCGGCCACCAGGGCACGGTCGCGGGTGGAAAAACGGCTGGCGCCCTGGGTTGGATCAAAGGCCTCCACGATGGTCTGCGCGCGTGTTTTCACGGCCAACAATTCGGCGGCCGTTTTGAAGCCGGGCAGGGTCAGGTAGCCATCGCGCTGCCAGCGCTCTAGCTGCTGCTTGTCAAGCATGGTGGGTGTTGCGTGTTGGCATCATGGGGCGCCATTGGTGGGCTGATTTTTGGCCGGCGCGCGCTGGGCTGCGCTTGGCGGCGGCATCATCAATGCTATCCCGCAGAACAGGCCTGCCCCGTTTGCTGCGGCAGCATCTCACCGGGGCCTCACCCACCCGAACCCTTGTTGCCCTCACCTTTGGAGACGTCATGAGCCAGAGTCGTTTTGCTGTTCCCTTGCACCTTGCGCTGTCGGCGCTGACCTTGGCCACCTTGCAAGCCACTGCCACAGCGCAGACGGCGCCCGCCGGTGAGCTGCAAACCGTCACCGTGACGGCCGAGCGGCGCATAGAAAACATCCGTGACGTGCCCAGTGCGGTGACTTCGCTGCAAGGCGAAATCCTGGAGGTCTTGAACTCGGGCGGCCAGGACATTCGATTGCTGGCCGGGCGTGTGCCCAGCCTGAACATCGAGTCGTCCTTCGGCCGCGCCTTCCCGCGCTTTTACATACGCGGCATTGGCAACACCGACTTCGACTTGAACGCCAGCCAGCCCGTGAGCCTGGTGTTTGACGACGTGGTGCAAGAAAACCCCATCCTCAAAGGCTTCCCCATCTTTGACATGGCGGCCATTGAAGTGCTCAACGGACCACGGGGCACGCTGTTCGGCCGCAATTCACCGGCCGGTGTGGTGAAGTTCGAATCGGCAAAGCCGGGCAAAAAGTTCGAGGGCTACGGCAGCTTGTCGGTGGGCCGCTACAAGGCCGTGAACGTCGAAGGCATGGTCAACGTGCCGCTTTCTGAAACGCTGGCACTGCGTGTGGCCCTGCAATCGCAAAATCGCGACGACTGGGTCAGCAACACCAACCCCACGGGCAAGACCAAAGAGCTCGAGGGCTACAACGACAACGCCGCGCGCTTGCAAATGCTGATTGCGCCGATGAAAGAGTTGAGCGTGCTGCTCAATGTGCATGCGCGCGACCTCAAGGGTTCGGCACGCGTGTTTCGCGGCAACATCATCAAGCCCGGCAGCAATGAGTTGGTGGCCGGCTTTGATCCTGCCAAAGTGGCCTACGACGGTATCAACGACCAAAAGGTCAGCAGCACCGGTGCCAGCGCGCGCGTGCGCTGGGACTTTGGCGGCGTGGCGCTGAACTCCATCACCGGCTATGAAAGTGTCGATTCGTTCAGCCGTGGCGACATTGACGGCACCGCCGGCCCCTACGGCCCGCCGACCTTTGCGGTGCCCTTTAACGCCGAGTCGGCCGACGGCCTGCCCAAACACCGCCAGTTCACGCAAGAGTTCCGCCTGGAAAGCACGGGCAGCGGTGCGTTGAAGTGGATCGCCGGCTTTTACTACTTCGATGAACGCCTGAACATCGACAGCTTCAACTACGACTCGCAGGCGGCGAATGCTCAAAACGGCTATGCCTGGCAAAAGCAGAGCAGCAAGTCGTCGGCGTTTTTTGGCAGCGTCAGCCTGGACGTCAGCAGCGAGATTCAGTTGCGTGGTGGCCTGCGCTACACGCGCGACAGCAAAGACTTCACGGCGCAGCGATTGCAGTCGCCCATAGGCGCCGGCGCCACGGCAGTCATCGCCAAGAACCCCAGCGGCAACAACGTCAGCGGTGACTTCAGCGCCACCTACGCGCTGGCCAAAACCGTCAACGCTTACGCCCGTGTGTCCACCGGCTACCGTGCCCCGTCCATTCAAGGCCGGCTGCTGTTTGGCGACGTGGTGACCGAGGCCAAGGCCGAAAAAGTGACCTCGTATGAAGCCGGCATCAAGGGCGACTTTTTTGACCGCCGCGCGCGCGCTGCCGTCAGCGTGTTCAGCTACGACATCAAAGACCAGCAACTTACGGCGGTGGGCGGTGGTGCCAACTTCAACCAGTTGGTGAATGCCGCCAAAACCAAAGGCAGCGGCGCCGAATTTGACTTCAAACTGCTGGCCAGCGAGAGCCTGCTGTTCAGCCTGGGTGGCAGCCTGAACAAGACCAAGATCAAGGACCCTGGCCTGCGCGTGGACGCCTGCGGCAACGGCTGCACGATACTGGACCGCGTCACCGCACCGGCCAACCCGGCGGCCTTCAAGTTCGCGCCCACGGTGGCCATCGACGGCAACCCGCTGCCGCAAGCGCCCGAACGGACGCTGAACTTCAGTGCCCGCTACGGCATGGACCTGGGCGGTGGCGAGTTGTTTGTGCTGACCGACTGGACCTACCGCAGCAAGATCAACTTCTTCCTCTACGAGTCGGTTGAATTCACCGGCAAACCGCTGACCGAAGGCGGCCTGCGTGTGGGCTACAACTTTGGCGGCGGCAAATACGAAGCAGCGGCCTTTGTGCGCAACATCGGCAACCAGATCCGTGTCGTGGGCGGCATTGACTTCAACAACTACACCGGCTTCATCAACGAACCGCGCAGCTTCGGTGTGTCCTTTAAGGCTAACTTCTGACATGAGGGGCTTTGTTGGCGCTGCGGCGCTGCTGCTTGCCGGCTGGGCACAAGCCCAGCCCGCCGTGATCTTCGAGCTGGGTGGCAAGAACGACCAGTCTTTTGGTCGCGCCGCCTGGGAAGGCGCAGAGCGCTGGAAGAAAGAAACCGGCAAGCCCTACCTCGAGTTTGAATTGCAAAACGCCGCGCAACGTGAACAGGCCACACGCCGTTTTGCCGAGCGTGGCGCCAACCCGGTGGTGGGCGTGGGCTTCCCACAGGCCAGCAGCATTGAAGCGGTTGCCAAGGCCTTCCCCAACCAGCGTTTTGCCATCGTTGACATGGTGGTGGCGCTGCCCAATGTGCAGAGCTTTGTCTACCGCGAACACGAAGGCAGCTTCCTGGTGGGCATGATGGCCGCGCTGGCCAGCAAAACCGGCAAGGTCGGTTTTGTCGGCGGCATGGACATCCCGCTGGTGCGCAAGTTTTTGTGCGGCTACGAGCAAGGCGCCAAATACGCCTTACCGCGAGTCGAAGTGCTGTCTGCCATGACCGGCAGCACGCCGGCGGCCTGGACCGACCCGGTGCGTGGCGCCGAGCTGGCCAAGGCGCAAATCGCCCAGGGTGTCGATGTCATCTTCGCCGCCGCCGGCACCACCGGCCTGGGCATCATGCAAGCGGCCAAAGACGCCGGCAAGCTGACCATAGGCGTGGACAGCAACCAGAACCACCTGCACCCCGGCAGCGTGCTCACCAGCATGGTCAAGCGGGTGGACTTGGCGGTCTACGAAGCCTTCAAGGGCGTGAAGCCTGGCATCACCGCGCTGGGCCTCAAAGAAGGCGGCGTGGACTACGCGATGGACTAACATATCGCGAAACTGGTGAGCACAGACATGAAGCGCCAGGTGGACGCGGCCAAGGCCGACATCATCAGCGGCAAATTGCGTGTCATCGACTACACGGTGGCCAACGTCTGCAAGTAAGGCGCTGGGGGCCGGGACCGTGAAGCCCCAAGTGGTCATCGTCGGCGGCGGTGTCATAGGTGCGGCCACGGCCTGCTTTTTGGCGCGCGACCACGGCGTGGCGGTGACGGTGTTGGAGCGTGACCCGACTTACGCACGTGCCTCCAGCACGCTGTCGGCCAGTTCCATCCGCCAGCAGTTTTCGCAGCCCATCAACATTGCGCTGTCGCTGTGGAGCCTGGCCTTCTTGCGCCGCGTGGCCGAAGAATTGCAAGTGGCGGGTGAGCAGCCTAGCGTCGGCCTGGTCGAGCCGGGTTACCTGTTCCTGGCCACCGCGGCGGGCCAACAAACGCTGCTTGACCAGCATGCCGTGCAGCACAGCGCGGGCGCTGACATTGCGCTGCTCAGCCCGTCGCAACTGCAAGCGCGCTTTCCTTGGCTGGCCGTGCAAGACCTGGCCTTGGGCGCCTTGGGGCTCAGCGGCGAAGGCTGGTTCGACGGCCCGGCT
>JANNEX010000720.1:0-6729 GCA_031379155.1 Rubrivivax sp. | reverse complement strand
CCAGCCAACACTGCGGCCAACAGCACCAGCAGCAGCAAGACCAGCCCGCCCACTGCGGGGCGGTGGCGGAGGAATCGCAGGATGCCGCTATTCATGGGATCGCAGTGGCCTGGTTTGTCAGTGCAATTCGTCAGCGCAATTGGTCAGCGCAACTCGATGCGCGGATCAAGCAGCGAATAGGCCACGTCCACCACCAGGTTCACGACCACCACCAGGCAGGTGCAGACGAAGAAGATGCCCAGCAGCAGGTTGAGGTCGCGCGCAAACAGCGACTCGTAGGCCAACAGGCCCAGGCCGGGCCAAGCGAAGACAGTCTCGACCACCACCGCCCCGCCCAGCAGGCCGCCCACCTGCACGCCGGCCATCGTCAGCACCGGCAGCACGGCATTGCGCAGCACATGGCGGCGGGCAATCTGGCTTTCGGTCAGCCCCTTGGCGCGCGCTGTCACCACGTAGTCCATCGAGAACTGCTCCAGCACCGAGGCGCGCATTAGCCGCGCGTAAATGGCCAGGTAGAACATGGTCAGCGTGACGGCCGGCAGCACCAGGTGATGTGCGATGTCGCGCAGTTTGGCCGCCCCTTCGTGGAAGGCTGCCACCTGCTGCATGCCACTGGTCGGGAACCAGCCCAGCTTGATGGAGAAAACCACGATCAGCATCAGCCCGGCCCAGAACACCGGCGTGGCGTAGGCCAGCACCGTCAGCATCGAAATCAGGTTGTCCTGCCAGCGGTTGAGCTTGCGTGCCGCGAAGGCACCCAGCAGCGTGCCTACGCCCACCGCCACCAGCAGCACGGTGACCATCAACAGCAGCGTCGGCCCCAGCCGCGAGCCAATGAGCTTCACCACCGGCATGCCGTGGCGGAACGAATAGCCCAGGTCCAGGCTGACGACTTGCTTGATGTAGAGCAGCAGCTGCATGCCCAGCGGCTGGTCCAGGCCGAAGGTCTTGCGCAGCTGGGCCATGAACTCTGGCGTGGCCGAGCCGGCTTCGCCGGCCAGCACGTCGGCCGCGTCACCGGGGGCCAGCTGCAGCAGCAAGAAGTTCAGCGCCACGATGACCAGCACCGTCGGCACCGCCTGCGCCAATCGGCGCAGGGCATAGGCCAGACTGTGCTGCAAAGCCATGGCGTCGGGTTCTCGGTGCTGCTGGCTTTGGCGGCTGGCTTGGTGAACTTACTTGGCAAGCCAAACCTGGTCCAGCGACGAGTACAGGCCCAGCGGGCTGAGCGGGAAGTTGTGGACTCGTTTGTTGAAGACGGTGACAAAGTCCAACTCGTGCATGAAGACCAGCGGGCTGGCGTCGACCACCCGTCTTTGCAAGTCGTGGTAGAGCGCGGCGCGCTTCTTTGGGTCGAGCTCGACGTTGGCCCTGTCCATCAACTCGTCGGTTTCCTTGGTGCTCCAGCGCGAGTCGTTGACGAACACCGTGCCGGGCTTGATGGAGCCGGAATGGTAGAGGCGGTGCACGCCAATGGACGGGTCGGCCAGGGTCTGGATCCAGTTGCTGGTGAGCTGGAAGTCGTAGTTGGTGTAGACGCGGCGCAGCCAGCCTGGCACGTCCTCAACCCGCAGCGTCACCTTGATGCCGATCTTGCCCAGTTGTTGCTGCGTGTATTCACCGAAGCGCCGCCACTCCTCGCCATACGGCGTCACGTCGTGCACGATTTCGAAGCGCACGCCGTCGGCACCGCGCTTCTTGCCGGCATCGTCCAGCAGCTTGTTGGCCAGGTCCACGCCATTGGGAAGGTTGTAGTTTCTGACGTCCGCGCTGTACAGCCCGTTGGCCTTGAAGTTTGAGCTGATCGGCCCCGTGGCGGGTCGGCCAAAGCCGAACCAGATGTTGTCGAGCACGAACTTGCGGTCGATGGCCAAGGCCACGGCCTGGCGCACCTTCACGTCGTCAAACGGCGGCTTGGTGGTGTTGAAGTCGAGCTGCACGATGGGCGACTGCATCTCATAGCCCTTGGCCGTGACGTCGATGTGGGGCAAGGCCTGCAGCCGCTTCACGTCCACTGGGGGAATGGCGTTGAAGCCGCCCATGTGCACCTCTTGTGTCTCCATCGCTGCCGAGCGCGTGCCAGTGTCGGCGATGAAGCGGGCCACCAGGCGGTCAAGGTGCGGCAGGCCCGGCTTGCGGTAGTCGGGGTTACGGTCGAAGCGCATGAACTGGCCCTTTTGCCATTCCACGAACTTGAACGGCCCAGTGCCCACGGGCAGGTTGGCGTTGGGGTGGCGCGCGATGTCGCCGGTGCCAAAGATATGCTTGGGCAGCATGGGCGACTCGTAGGACGACAGCGCCATCATCATGTAGGGCGCTGGCTCACTCAGGCGGAACACGGCGGTCATGGCGTCGGGCGTGTCCACCGCAGTCACCGCACGGAAAGTGTTGACGCCGCGCGGGTGCACTTTTTTGAGCACGTCCATCACGCTGAACTGCACGTCGGCGCTGGTGAAGGGCTGGCCGTCATGGAACTTGACGCCGCTGTGCAGCTTGAAGGTCACCGTCTTGCCGTCGGCACTGACGCTCCACGACTGGGCCAGGCCAGGCGCGGGCTTGAGCTGGAAGTCGTACTCGAGCAGCCCCTCGTAGACCTTGGTGGCCACCTGGCCCACAGGGCCGGCGGTGCTTTGGTAAGCGGCCAGGGTCGGTGGTTCGGGCTGCACCACGATCACCAGCGTGCCGCCCTTTTGCGGGCTGCCTTGGGCCAGCGCAGGCTGGGCGACGGTCAAGACCAGAGCGGCGGCGGCGATCACCAAGCCGCAGGGCAGGCAGTGCATAGCTGTCATCGAAGTCCTCGAACGAGAGTGGGGTTGGTGGGTGCGGTTCAAGCCGCCGCTGGCGCAAAGACCGAGGCATAACCGAACAGCCCCGCAGAGCCACCGGTGTGCACGAAGATCACGTCCTCGTCACTCTGGAAGCGGCCGCTGCGTACCATCTCCAGCAGCCCCGCCAGCCCTTTGCCGGTGTAGACGGGGTCGGCCAAAATGCCTTCGGTTCGGGCCAGCATGGTCACGGCTTCAACCATCGAATCGGTGGCTATGCCGTAGCCGCCGCCGATGAAGCGGTCGTCGGCCACCACGCGCTCGCGCCGCAGGGGTTGGTGCACCCCCAGCAGGTCCAGCACGCGCGACGCCAGTTCATGCACGCGGGCTTCTTGCTGTTCGCGCGGCGCCCTGACGCCAATGCCTGTGACGGGCCAGTCCAGGCCCAGCGCATGAATGCCGGCCACCAAGCCGGCCTGCGTGCCCGCACTGCCGGTGGCGTGCACCAGATGTGGTTTGCGCAGACCCATGGTCTCGCATTGGCGCTGCAGCTCCAGCACGCAGTCGACGTAGCCCAGCGACCCCAGGGCGTTGGACCCACCACCCGGAATGACGTAAGGCTTGCGGCCCTGTGCACGCAGCTTCAGCGCCAGCGCCTCCAGCGCGGCATCCATGGCAGTAGCGCCAGGCACCCGGTGCAGCTGGATGCCAAACAGCTGGTCCAGCAGCACGTTGCCCGACTCGTGATACTCGGGCAGCGCGCCCTGAACCCGTTCTTCCAGGATGGCCTCGCAGGCCAGGCCCAAGAACGCAGCCGCAGCGGCCGTCTGGCGCACGTGGTTGGATTGCACCGCGCCATGCGTCAGCAGCGTGTCGGCGCCCTGGCGCAGGGCGTCGCCCACCAGGAATTCGAGCTTGCGCGTCTTGCTGCCGCCAGTGGCCAGGCCGGTGCAGTCGTCACGCTTGATGAACAGGCGGTCGGCACCCAGTCTGCGCGCCAGGCCTTTCATGGGCTCCAGCGGTGTGGGCCAGTGTCCAAGTCGGACGCGCGGGAAGTCTTGCAGGTTCATCGGGGTTGCGGCTGGCAGCAGGCAGGGGTGGTGCAGTGCTGCGCACGGTAGTGGCAGCATGGCCAGGCCGTCCAATGACTTTGCGATGCACTCTATGCATGGCGCTCATAGATTGGTGGCTAAGTTTCATGATTCGGGGCAGCGCTCCGAATCATGGAACACCTCCACATTCAGTCCGCCCCCGGCGTGTCTTCGGCCAGCCGCCGCGCGCAGTCCCACAGCCCCTGCAAGCGCCCGCTGAGCAGCGATCGCTCGGCAAAGACCCGCACGCGCAAAGGCACGTCCAGCGCTGCCGGGCCGGCGCGCACCAGCCGCTTGTGGTTCAGGTCATCGGCGATCAGGCTGCCGGGCAGCCAGGCCGCTCCCAAGCCCTCCAGCGCCGTGGCGCGCAGGGCTTCGACCAGCGCGCTCTCGAACACGGGGTGCACGGCCAGCGGTGGTTCGGCCGCGTCGAGCGCCAAAGCCGCCATGCGGCCCAGTTGCGCGTCGGCGCTGTAGCTCAGCCATGGCACGGCGCCGACAGCGCCCGGCCTCAGTGCGTGCATCGGGCGGCCGTCGGCGCCGGCCTTCGACACGGGGGTCAGGACGTCGTGGGCCAGCGTCAGTGACGGGTAACGCTCGGCGCTGAGCTCCAACGGCAGGCCCGGATGCGTATAGCAGACCAGCAGGTCGACGCCGCCCTCTTCCAGATCGCGCACGCAGTCGTGCAGGTTGTCGGCCCGCACCTGCACCAGCAGATCGTCGCGGGCCAAAGGCAAGCTGGCCAGCCAGCGTGCCAGGAAGCCGCTGGCCAGCGAATGCTGGATAGCGATGCGCAACAGCCGGCGGTCGGCCCGCGCCGCGTGTCGCAGCTCCTGCCGCAGGTTGAGCAAAGAAGCCGTGGCCTCGCGTGCTGCCGCCTGGAAGCGCTGCCCAGCGGCCGTGAGGCGCGTCGGGTAGGACGAGCGGTCGATCAGCGCCACCCCCACCCACTGCTCCAGCGACTTGATGCGGCGGCTGAAGGCCGACTGCGTGATGTGGCGTTCGGTGGCCGACAGCGAAAAGCTGCCGGTGCGTGCCACGCTGAGAAAGTCTTCGAGCCATTTGGCTTCCATGCACGATCCTCATTTGCGCTGCCTGACCGAGCCAGCAGTTTGCGTTGCCAGCTCATCCGGTGGCTGCGCTGCCAATCGCGCCAGGCAGAGTATCTGCGGGTCAGTTGGCGGGCCTTTCGACGCCTGCGGCTCCGATGTCGCCGGCCGCTCGGACTGAGAGGCTGAGAGTCTGGCAGCTACAGCTGCATCGCCGGCCGCAGCGCCATGGCCGCGCGCCAGCGCTGCAAATGCAGGTGCTGATCACTCACCCTGACCTTGACCACGCGCGCAAAGTCCACCGCCACCACGGCCGTGATGTCGGCCAGGCTGAAGCCACCGGGCGCCACGGTGTCACGCTGCGCCAACTCGGCATTGAGCATGTCAAAGAAATGCCGCACGCGTTCTTGGCCACGTAGCGCCAGCTCAGGAATTTGTGCGTAGGCCACGGTGCCGGGCAGGGCGCGGCCGGCCATGGCGGGTGAGCCATTGCGCAGGGCTTCGGCCACCGCCAGCAGGCCTTCAAACTCCATGCGCCAATTCCAGCTGGCCACTTGTGCTTTGTGCACAGGCGTGCTGCCCACTAGCGCGGGTTGCGGCCAGTGCGCTTCGGCGTAAGCCGCGATGGCGGCGTTGTCGGTCAATAGGCTGCCGTCTTCGGTGCGCAGCACAGGCACGGTGCAGTGCGGGTTGATGGCGCGAAAGGCCTCGCCGAAGTGTTCACCTTTTGCCAAATCCACGGCCACGGTGTCGTGGGCCACGCCTTTTTCGGCCAGCAGAATGCGCGCGCGGCGTGGGCTGGGTGCGGTGGCGCAGTCGTAGAGCGTGATCATGTCGGGCCTCGGTGTCCTAACGTTGCAAGAGAGTGCGCGCGCCTTCGACGAAAGTCTGGGTGGCTTGCTCGTCCTTGAGCGCATCCACCGCCTTGGCCGGCACCGCAACGCCACGCTGGCACGCGGGCCGCTCACGCATGGCGTCCAGCCAGCGCTGCAAGTGCGGCAGGCCTTCGACGCTGACGCCCGACCACTTGTGTGTGCGTGCCCAGCACCAGTTGGCGATGTCGGCGATTGAGTAGTCACCGGCCAGCCATTCGTGCTTTGCCAGCCGCGTGTCCAGCACTTCAAAGAGCCGGCGCGACTCGTTTTGGTAGCGGTCTATTGCGGGCTGAATCTTCTCGGGGAAGTAGCGAAAGAAGACGTTGGCCTGGCCCATCATGGGCCCCAGGCCGCCCATCTGGAACATCAGCCACTGCATCACCACAGAGCGGCCTTTGACGTCTGTGGGCATGAGCCTGCCGGTCTTCTCGGCCAGGTAGACCAGGATGGCGCCGGACTCGAACACGGCAAAGTCATCCGTACCGTCGTCACCGCAGTCCACGATGGCGGGGATGCGGCCATTGGGGTTGATGCGCAAGAACTCGGGCGTCTTTTGTTGGCCCTTCAACAACTCAATGGCGTGCACGGTGTAGGGCAGGCCCAGTTCTTCCAGTGCCACCGAAGCCTTGTGGCCATTGGGGGTGGACGAGGTGTAGAGGTCGATCATGCGTGTCTCGTCTGTGTTTGAACGCGGTCTAGCGGTGGGCACACCGCTTTCGTGGTGGCCTTAGCGCTTGGCCAGCCAGCGGTCATGCACGGCCATGCCCACCAGCATAGCCGCGACGAAGCCCAGCGCGGCCGGCGCACCCGTGGCCGCCGCCACCAGCGCCGGGCCGGGGCAAAAGCCAGCGATGCCCCAGCCAGCGCCAAAGAGCACGCCACCCACGATAAGCCGGCTGTCGATGACCGTGCTGCTGGGGATTTCCATGCGCGCGCCGGTCCACGACAG
>JANNEX010000315.1:0-1518 GCA_031379155.1 Rubrivivax sp. | reverse complement strand
TGCCGTCATTTCGGTGCAGCCCTACAGCGGCGCACGCATCGAAGAAGACCAGCAATTCTTGCTGCGCCTGAATGGCGAACCCGACCTGGCCAGCGTGCGCAAATCCGTCTGGTGTGAAGTGGAAGGCCTGGGTGAACGCATCCCCGTCAAGCTGATTGAAGAGCCGCAGCGCAGCCAGACGCTCAAGCTGCTGCGCCGCGACACCGGCCCCGGCCACTTGGTGCTGCTGTCCTGCCAACGCCCCTTCGCCGCCGAAGCCGGCGTGCGCCTGGTGTGGGGCGCGGGTGTGGCGGCGGCGGGGCAAACGCAAGGGCAGCCGTTGATCGTGTCCAAGCGCGTGCAGCGCTATCAATGGAAGGTGCGCCCACGTTTCCTGGCCGAGTTCAGTTGTGAACGCGAAAGCGCGCGCGCGCCTTGCCTGCCGCTGCGGCCGCTGGTGCTGCGCTTCAACTCGCCGCTGCCACGCGCCATGGCCATGGCCGCGCGGCTGCAACCCGAACAAGGCGCGGCCTTGTCACCCAAGCCCGACAGTGAAGACAACGGCCCACTGGTGAGTGAAGTGCGCTTTGCCGCGCCCCTGCCAGAGAACACGCGCTTCAAGCTGACACTGCCGGCATCGGTGGCCGACGAAACCGGCCGCGCCTTGGCCAATGCGAACAGCTTTCCGCTGGACGTGGCCACCGGCGCATTGCCACCGCTGGCCAAGTTTGCAGGCGCCCCTTTTGGCATCGTCGAAGCCGGTGCTTCTGCCAACGAACCAGCGCTGCTGCCACTGACGCTGCGCCATGTGCAGGCCGACATTGCCGGCGCCAGCACGGGCGGCAAAGTGGCCATCAAACGCCTGGATGTGGCCACGTCAGATGAAGCCTTGCTTGCCTGGATGGTGCGCCTCAAACGCGACCACGACGATCAGTACAAAACACGCGAACAAAGCCTGCTGGCGACTGAGGCTGACGCCAAACGCGCTGACCTGCCGCAACTCAAGACCAGCGAGCCACGCGCCACCGAAGTCATAGGCGTGCCGCTCTTGCAGCGCGGTTATCACGTGGTGGAAGTGGAGTCGCGCATCTTGGGCAACAGCTTGCTGGCCAGCAAGGCGCCCATGTACGCGCGCACCGGCGTGCTGGTCACCAACCTGGGTGTGCACTTCAAGCGCGGGCACGGCTCCAGCCTGGTCTGGGTGACCACGCTGGACCGTGCGCAGCCGGTGGCCAATGCGCGTGTGGCCGTCAATTCCTGCCAAGGCAAACAACTGTGGAGCGGCAGCACCGACGCCAACGGCATCGCCCGCATAGAACGCGGCTTTGACGACGACGACAACAACTGCCCGCAAAGTGACGGCCTCTTCGTCAGCGCGCGCACCGCTGACGATGTGTCTTTCGTCTTCAGCCGCTGGAGCCGCGGCATCGAAGCCTGGCGCTTCAACATCAGCACGTCCAGTCCTGGCAGCGGTTCAGGCAGCAGTGCGGCCAACAGCCGCCGCGCCCACACGGTGTTTGACCGCACGCTGCTGCGCGC
>JANNEX010000025.1:0-9108 GCA_031379155.1 Rubrivivax sp. | reverse complement strand
CACTTCTGTGGTCTGCGCATCGCTGGGCACACAGTCACCCGCTGGCAATTCACGGGCCCGCGCCGATAGCTTCTCGATCGCCTGCCAGAGCAGCGCAATTTGGTGTTCGTGGCCCGAGGCGTTGTCGATCAAGCCCTTCATGGCCAACGACACTGGGTCGTCACCTTGGGTCACGCCGTAGGCTGAAAAGCCCATCTTGGCCGCCGCCTGTTCACGTGCCGAGTCCAGGTCAGCCAGGATGATGCGCGCCGGGTTGCCCACCGCCGTGGCGCCTGGCGGCACCGGCTTGACGACCACCGCGCTGCTGCCAATGCGCGCGCCGTCGCCAACCGTGAAGCCCCCCAACACTTGAGAGTTAGCTCCGACGATGACGTTGCGGCCCAGCGTGGGGTGGCGCTTGGCGCCTTTGCTCAGTGATGTGCCGCCCAGCGTCACGCCCTGGTAGATGGTGCAGCCGTCGCCAATCTCGGCCGTTTCGCCCACCACCACGCCCATGCCGTGGTCAATGAAGACACAGCGGCCAATCTTGGCGCCAGGGTGGATTTCAATGCCCGTCAAAAAGCGCGCGATGTGCGAGGTGAAGCGCGCCAGCCAACGCCAGTGGTGCAGCCAGAACCAGTGCGCCCTGCGGTGCAGCACCAGCGCGTGCAGGCCCGGATAGCAGGTCAGCACTTCCCAGGGCGACCGCGCGGCGGGGTCGCGTTCAAGGATGCAGGCAATGTCTTCGTGGAGGCGCGCAAACATAGTCAACCTTTGAGTAGCGGCCAGTGTACCCAGCGGCTTCTATTTTTGCTGGGCACCGGTTTGCAAATCCATCTTGCGGGCTATGCCACGCAGGATATGCACCTCTTCTTGCGTAAGCTGCGCGCGGTTGAGCAACTGGTTCAGGCGCGGCAGCAGCTTCTTGGGCGCAGCGGGGTCCAGGAAGCCGATGTGCTCCAGCATCTGCTGCCAGTGCGCCAGCACACCTTGCACGGCCACGCCGTCGGCCAGCGCAGCGTCGGTGGTGCGTGGCTGCACGTCAAAGCCGCCCAGCGCCTGGCGCCATTCATAGGCGATGACCTGCACCGCCTGCGCCAGGTTGAGTGAACCGTAGTCGGGCTGGGCCGGAATCGACACACAAGCGTGGCAGCGGTAGACATCGTCATTGGCCATGCCAGTGCGCTCTGGCCCAAAGACAAAGGCCACGCGGTGTGCCGATGCAGCCAACGCCGCGCAGTGGTCACGCGGTGCAAAAGTGGGCGGGCCAAAGTCGCGCGGCGTCATCGCCGTGGCGCAGGCCCAGGTGATGCCGTCCAGCGCTTGCGCCAAGCTGTCAACCACACGCGCCTGGGCCAGCACATCCATAGCGCCGCTGGCCAGCGCGCGCGCTTCGTCGCTTGCAAGCACATCGGCAAACCGGGGCTGCACCAGCACCAGATCAGTGAAACCCATGACCTTGATGGCCCGCGCGGCGGCGCCCACATTGCCTGGGTGGCTGGGCTGCACAAGGACAAATCGGCTGGTGTCAGTCATCAAGAATGTGGCCGGCTAAAATGCCAGCCTTCGCAGTGGCCGTATTGTCACCGCGCCGCTCTTTATCCCCTTCAGCGCACCCCCACCAGGCCACCCATGTCGCAAGCCCTGCACCCCATGCTCAACATCGCCGTCAAGGCGGCACGCTCTGCGGGGGCCATCATCAACCGCGCCGCGCTGGATGTGGAAGTGCTCAAAGTGGGCAGCAAAGGCCCCAACGACTTTGTCAGCGAAGTCGACCGCAAGGCCGAAGACATCATCATTCAGACGCTGCTGGAAGCCTACCCCGGCCACGGCATCCTGGCCGAAGAGTCGGGGCGCGAACATGGCGCCAAGAACAGCGAATACCTCTGGATCATCGACCCGCTGGACGGCACCACCAACTTCTTGCACGGCTTCCCGGTCTACGCCGTGTCCATCGCCCTGTCCTACCGCGGCTTGGTGCAGCAGGCCGTCGTCTACGACCCCACACGCAACGACCTGTTTTTTGCCAGCAAGGGCCGTGGTGCTTTTCTGAATGACCGCCGCCTGCGCGTCAGCAAGCGCCTGCGCTTGTCTGACTCGCTCATCGGCACCGGCTTCCCGTTTCGCAAGGGCGATAACTTCAAACGTTATGTCAAGATGTTTGAAGAGGTCATGCAAAGCTGCGCCGGCCTGCGCCGCCCTGGCGCTGCTGCACTCGACTTGTGCTACGTGGCTGCGGGCTACTACGACGGATTCTTCGAGACTGGCCTGAGCCCCTGGGATGTGGCCGCAGGCTCGCTCATCATCACCGAAGCCGGTGGCCTGATCGGCAACTTCACGGGCGAGAGCGACTACCTGTATCAGCGCGAAGTGGTGGCCGGCAACCCCAAGATTTACGGCCAGTTGGTGCAGATATTGGCGCCCTACACACGGGTCATCAAAGACGGTGCGCCGGCCGAAGAAGGCGCGGCTGCGCCTGACGCCACCCGAGCCTTTGTGCAAGCCGCTGACGAGCCGCCCAAGAAGGCGCCGCTGCGTGTGCGCAAGGCCAGCGACGCGCCGATGTGAAAGCCGCGCTGCGCCTGAGTCTGCTGGGCCTTGCTTGCAGCGTGTGGGCGCTGGCCGCGCTGGCGCAAGACGTGGTGGACAGCGGCGTGAAAGGCGACGCGCAACGCGGCCGCGCGTGGCTGCTGGCGCGCCACGACAGTGGCTGCATCCTGTGCCACACCGTGCCTGGCCTGGCGCAGGGCGGCAGTCTGGGGCCGGCCCTGGACAATCTGGCCGCGCGCTTCACGGCGCTTGAATTGAGCGCCAGAATTGCTGACGCTCGCCGCTTCAACCCCGACACCATCATGCCGCCCACCCGCAGCACCACTGGCTTGCAGCACGTGGCCCCCGCCTATGTGGGGCAGACGCTGCTGAGTGAGCAAGCGCTGCAAGACATCGTGGCCTATTTGCTGCGGCCTGCTGATGCGCCACGCTGACGCCTCACTTGCCTCACGTGCCTCACGCCGGGCCCTGCTTCAAGCGCTGGCCTTGGCCGGCACAGCGGCCCTGCGCCCGGCGCGTGCGCAAACCGCCAGCGGCACGCCGCTGCTCAGCCTGGCCCAGATGACTGAGCCTGTGGTGGGCCGCGTGCCGCTGCAACGCACCGGCATCCGGCTTGAGGTGGCCACCTTGGCCGACAACGGCCACCTGGTGCCGCTGCGCGTGCTGGTCGACAGCGCCATGACCGAAGCCGACCATGTGCAGCAAATCGTCTTGCTGTCGCAGCGCAACCCGGTCACGCGCATCGCCACTTTTCACCTCGGGCCGTGGTCAGGGCGCGCAGAAATTGCCACGCGCATCCGCTTGGCCGGCACGCAAATCGTCGTCGCGCTGGCGCGTTTGAACAGCGGCGAAGTGCGCATGGCGCAAGCCGAAGTCATCGTCACTGAGTCGGCCTGTTTGGACGCCAGTTGATGAACCAAGCCCGCCTGCTGCTGCCCGAACGCATCGCCAGCGGCGAGGTCATCGCCGTGCGCCTGCTTATCCAACACGCCATGGAAACCGGCTACCGCCAAGACGTGAATGGCCGCCTCATCGCACGCAACGTCATGCGCTGGCTGCGCTGTGAACTGGCGGGCCAGGAGGTCTTTCGCGCCGACACCTCATCGGGTCTGTCGGCCAACCCCTTGTTCGAATTTTTCGTGCGTGCGCAGCGCAGTGCGCAGTGGCATGTGCAGTGGGAAGATGACCTTGGCGTCAAGGGCGAACTGCGCCAGCCCATGACGGTGCTTTGAAGCTGCACCGCAGGCTGGTCTGTGCGCTGACGCTGTTGTGCGCCGTGCCCTCGGCCCTGGCCCAAACACGCAGCCTGCCCCTGCACGAACTGCGCAGCGGCATCCACTTTGCCGGCCGTGATGTCAAGGGCCTGCAAGACGACGCGGCCACCAACCCGGCCCAGCTGTGGCTGTCGCAAGGCCGGGCTTTGTGGGCTGCGCCGGCCGGCCAAAGTCAGCAGGCGTGCAGCCATTGCCACGGCGACGTGGCCACGCTCAAGGGCGCGGCCTTGCGCTATCCGCGCCTGCAAACTGGCAGCAGCCGTCTGATCAATCTGGAGGACCAGATCCGCGACTGCCGCAGCGCACACCAAGGCGCACCCGCACCGGCTCTTGAATCCGACGAATTGCTGGCGCTGACGCTGCTGGTGACACAAGCCTCTGCGGGTCTGACCCTGCACAGCTTCATCACGCCTGCGCTGCGACCGCATTGGCAAGCCGGTGCCGAGCTCTTCACCCGGCGCCAAGGCCAGCTCAATCTTGCCTGCACGCATTGCCACGACCAACACCATGGCCAGCGCCTGTTCACCGACGCGCTCAGCCAGGGCCACCCCAACGGCTACCCGCTGTACCGGCTGGAATGGCAAAAACCCGGCTCGCTGGAACGCCGCCTGCGCAGTTGCCTGGCCAGCGTGCGCACCGAAGTGCCCGAGTGGGGCGACACCGGCATGCGCCAGCTCAGCCTGTACCTGCACTGGCGCGCCCAGGGCCTGCCTGTGGAAGTGCCGGCTGTGCGCAAATAGCGGCCGCCAGTGCCACCCCGCAGGACGCTAGGGGACAACGTGCATTGATCACGCGCCGCGCGCAAACTAGGGTGAGCGTTGACGCCACGCCCAGCAGGACCGCACCGTGATCACACTCAACGTCAATGGCAAGAGCAGCACGCTCGACATCGAACCCGAAATGCCCTTGCTGTGGGCGATACGCGAACAACTGGGCCTGACCGGCACCAAGTTTGGCTGCGGCATTGCGCAGTGCGGCTCTTGCACGGTGCTGCTCGACGGTCAGCCGGTGCGGTCCTGTTCCTTCCCGGTCTCGGCCGTGGGCCAGGGCAAGGTGACCACGATTGAAGGCCTGTCGCCCACCTCGAACCACCGCGTGCAGCAGGCCTGGAAAGAGCTGGATGTGCCGCAATGTGGCTACTGCCAAAGCGGCCAGATCCTGGCCGCGACGGCGTTGCTGGAACGCAAGCCCAAGCCCACTGACAAAGACATCGACGAGGCCATGACCAACATCTGCCGCTGCGGCACCTATGTGCGCATTCGCGCGGCCATTCACCGCGCGGCGGGGTCGGCTGCGGGTGGTGGTTCAGTCATTCACATGGTGGCGGCTGAGCCGCAAAGCGGGGGTGTGGCATGAGCAGCAAACACAAAACTCGCCGCAGAGTGCACACCACACGCCGACAATTTATCGTGACCACGGGTGCCGCCGCTGGCAGCCTGGCGCTGGGCTTTCATCTGCCGGCCTGGGCGCAAGCGGCCAGCGGCACGCCCGAGATCAACGCCTGGGTCACGGTCGAGCCCGACGATGCCTGCGTCATCCGCGTGGCGCGTGCAGAAATGGGCCAGGGCACGCACACTGGCCTGGCCATGCTGGTGGCCGAAGAGCTGGACTGCGATTGGGCCAAGGTGCGTGTGCTGCCCTTCACGCCGGGCGAAAACCTGGCGCGCAAACGCGTCTGGCGCAACATGGCCACCGGCGGCAGCCGTGGCATTCGCGAGTCGCATGAATACGTGCGCCAAGGCGGCGCCGCAGCGCGTCTGATGCTGATGCAAGCGGCGGCCACCGAATGGGGCGTGCCGCTGGCCGATCTCACTGTCGACAAAGGCCTGGTCACACACGCAGCCAGCCAACGCAGCCTGCGCTACGGCCAACTGGCCGCAGCTGCCGCCAAGCTGCCCGCACCCGACCCCAAGACGCTGGTGCTGAAAAGCCCCAAGGCCTGGAAGATTGCCGGCAAGCCCACGCCGCGCCTGGACACTGCCACCAAAGTCAACGGCCAGGTGCGCTACGGCATCGACACCGCGCTGCCCGGCATGCTGCACGCAGCCATCAAAGACTGCCCCGTGTTTGGCGGCAAGCTGGTGAGTTTTGATGCCGCTGCCGTGTCGGCGCGGCGTGGCATCAAGGGCGTGGTGCGAGTGAATGCCAGCGCGGTTGCGGTGGTCGCCGACAGTTGGTGGCGCGCCAAACAGGCGCTGGACGCACTGCCTATCGTGTGGGACGAAGGCCCGAATGCCAAAGAGTCGAGTGCGGCAATCGCCGAGCGCCAAAAGGCCGGCCTTACCGCCACGCAAGACGTCTTTGCTGACACCCACATCGGCAACGCCAACCAGGCCCTGGCTGCTGCTGCCCAACGCATCGAAGCGGTGTACAGCACACCCTTCGTGGCGCACGCCTGCATGGAGCCCATGAACTGCACCGCGCGTGTGGGCGCCAAGCGCGCCGAGGTCTGGGTGTCGAGCCAGAACGCCGAAGCTTCATTGGCCGCCCTGGCCGCTGAAACCGGCCTGCCGCTGGACAAGTGCGAAGCCTACAACCCGCCCCTGGGTGGCGGCTTTGGCCGGCGCGGCGGCACACAAGACTATGTGCGACAGGCCGCAGCCATTGCCAAGCAGTTCCCTGACACGCCGGTGAAGATGATCTGGAGCCGCGAAGAAGACATGACGCATGACTTCTATCGCCCCATGGGCCAGTGCCGCTTGCAAGCGGGGCTGAATGCCAAGGGCGAGTTGGACAGCCTGGCGCTGCGCGTCAGCGGCCAGTCCATCAACGCCTGGGTGGCGCCGCACAACATCATTGACGGCAAGGACAAGCGCCAGTTGCAGGGCTATTACGCCGAAGCCGGCGACGCGCAGTTCGGCTACACCGTGCCTAACTTGCTGATTGAGTACGCCATGCGCAACACGTCGGTGCCGGTGGGCCCGTGGCGCGGTGTCAATACCAATCAGAACGGCATTTACCTGGAATGTTTCATCGACGAAGTGTCCAAGGCCGCCGGCCGTGACCCGGTGGAATTCAGGCGCGCCATGATGCAAAAACACCCCAAGCATCTGGGCGTGTTGAACGCAGCGGCGGACAAGGCCGGCTGGGGCAAACCGCTGCCCGCAGGCGTATTTCGCGGGGTCGCTCAATTCATGGGTTATGGCAGCTACACGGCGGCCGTGGCCGAAGTCAGCCTGCAAGGCAATCAGGTCAAGGTGCACCGCCTGGTGCTGGCCACCAACTGCGGCCACGCGCTCAACCCGGCGCAGATTGCGGCGCAGGTGGAAGGCTCGGTGGCCTACAGTTTCGACTCTTTGTTATGCGAGTCCACTGTCGCCAACGGCCGCATCGTCAACGGCAACTTCGACAGCTACCCGGTGGCGCGTTTGGTGCAAATGCCCAAGGTCGAAACCGTCATCACGCAAACGCACGACTTCTGGGGCGGTGTGGGTGAGCCCACCATCTGCGTGGTCGCACCCGCGGTCATGAACGCGATCAGCGCGGCGCGTGGCAAGCCGGTGCGCAGCTTGCCGCTGAAGAACGAAGGCTTGACGCTGGTGTAGGCGGCGTCGGCGCGCCTTTAGTTGGCGGCGCGCCGTCGCCATGCGGCCAACGCCGCCAGCCCGGCCAGCAAACCCCAGGCCGTGGCGGGCTCGGGCACCGCAACGATGGTCTGCGATTCCCGCTGCCAGCGGTCAACGATGCCGTCGCCATTGAAGTCGGTTTCGTCGATACCGCTGCCCTGCACTTTCACATAGCCAAAGCCAGGCACAAACCAGCGCAGCTCATCCCAGGTGGCGTGCCCTTTGGCGTTGGGGAACAGCGCGCGTGTGTCCACCGTGTTAACTGAATTCACCAAAAGCTTGAGCGCATTGAATGTGCCCAGTACTGTGGTGACGGACTCGCTGCCCAAGTGCGTGTAGGTCTCACTCCAGGTGCCCGACCAGGCCTCGGTGCCGCCGGGCACGCTCCATTGGCCGCGCCGCAAGCCGGCGAAGTTGATGGTCTGGCCCACGTTCAGTGGCTGCAACAGGTACAGCCAGGGCTGCGGGTCGGTGTAGTAGCGGTAGACCGCGTCCACGGCGGGGTTGCCCTCGGACACGCGGAAAAGGCCGGACGCAGTCTGCGCGACATAGTTGCCCGCATAGCTTGAGCTGGCGCCGTCGATGCGCCAGTCGGCATGGTGGCCAAGCACTTGCAGATTCACCGCCTGGAAGTGCACATCGCCCTGCACCGGGCCCCAAGTGCTGCTGCTGCCGTCCGAATTCAGGATGGTGCCCGATTGCAAGAATGACAGCGTCTGGCCGTTGCTCAAGGGCTGCCAGAAGACGTCTGCAGCGCGCGCTACAAGGGCGGGCACGATAAGCACCGCAGCGCACAGAACGGGGGTCAGGATCTTGAGCATGCGCGCATCCTCCATAGCTCCAAAGGCGGCGGCATGGCGGACTGCTTTTGCCGCAACGGGGGCAGGATAGGCTTGGTAAGGCGCCAAAGCAAGCGCGCTGACCGGCATGCAGACCGGCACCCTAGCACCAGCCCGGAGGCACCGCTAAAGCAAACGCTCCTCCACCAGCAAGGACTGCAACCACAGCTTGAAGCGCAACCAGGTGCTGGTGCCTGGCTCTTCGGTGCTGACCTGCACCTGCCCCTGCTCGTCACGCGACAGCCACTCAATGCTTTGGCCGTCACCGGCCAGGCGCAGCCGATATAGCATGTTGGTGCGCTCACCCTCGAGCGCACTGCGCAAGCCGGCCGCCAGCGCCGGGCTGTCGATGGCCACCGCCATCTCGGTGTTGCCCACGGCTGAGCGGCCATCCAGATTCACCGAACCCACCAGCAGGTAGCGCCCGTCCACCACCGCCACCTTGGCATGCAGCTGCGGCCTGGAGGCACCGAAGCGGCCGAAGCTGAGCGAGCGTTGCACCGTGCCGGCGTTGAACTCATGGATCTCCACGCCCAGGCGCAACATGGCCACGCGGTAGCGGCTGTAGTGGTGGTGCACCAGCGGCTCGTCGGTGGTCTCGAGTGAATTGGTGTAGATCACGGTGCGCACGCCGGCACGCGCGGCGGTGGTCATCATGGGCATGCCCACCGAGCCGGGCACGAAATAGGGTGAGACCACATGCACCTCTTTGCGCGCAGCGGCGATGACGCCCAGCAGGCCGCTCATGGCGGCGCTGGGGCCGCTCAGCGGCGTGGCGGTGCTGGCCTTTTCAGGCGGGTCGGCAAAGACCTGGGCGCTGGCGTGGATCAGGGTCAGGCGGCCCGCTTGCAGTTGCGCTTCGACCGAGGTCAGTCCCACGGGGTCGATTTGATAGGTGGC
>JANNEX010000623.1:0-3509 GCA_031379155.1 Rubrivivax sp. | reverse complement strand
TGAAGCCGTGCTGTCCTACGTCGGTGTGGGCGTCGACCCATCCATGAACAGCTTTGGCGGCATGATCAATTTGGCGCGCAACGAGATGAGCCGCGACCCCGTGGTGTGGTGGTCATTCGCCTCGGCCTTCGGCTTCATGGTGACGTTGGTGCTGGCCGCCAACTTGTTTGCCGACGGCGTGCGCGATGCGTTTGACCCGCGGGCGCGGGTCTTCCGCAGCAAGCGCGTCGTCACCGTGCGCAAGGCCATCTGACCATGCTGAGCATCCAAGACCTGCGCGTAGAACTGGAAGGCGACCTGGGCCTGGTGCGCGCCATTGACGGCATGCGCCTGGCGATTGAACGTGGCGAGACCTTCGCGCTGGTGGGCGAATCGGGCTGCGGCAAGAGCATGACCGCGCTGGCCTTGATGCGGCTGTTGCCAGAAAACGGCTACGTCGCCGCAGGCGACATCCACATCGGCGCCGGCCGCGACGTGGTGGACGTGCTGGGCCTGCCAGAAGCGCAGATGCGCACCGTGCGTGGCGGGCGCGTGGGGATGATCTTCCAAGAGCCTGGCACCAGTTTGAACCCGGTGATGAAAGTGGGCCAGCAAGTCGTCGAAGCCATCGAAGCCCACACACCCTTGCGTGGCGAGGCGGCGCGCGCCAAGGCCATCGAATGGCTCAAGCGCGTGGGCATTCCTGAGCCAGAACGCCGCGTTGACGACTACCCGTTTCGCATGAGCGGTGGCCAAAAGCAACGCGTGATGATTGCGCTGGCACTCGCCGCCGAGCCCGACTTTCTGATCGCCGACGAGCCCACCACGGCGCTGGACGTGACCATCCAGGCGCAGATCCTGGATTTGCTGCGTGACCTGCAACGCGAAAAACGCATGGGCCTGCTGCTCATCACGCACGACCTGGCGGTGGTCTCGGGCATGGCGCACCGCGTGGCGCTGATGTACGCCGGGCAGATCATTGAAGTGGCCAGTGCCGAAGACTTTTTCCGTGCGCCCAAGCATCCTTACGCGCGTGCGCTGCTGCGTGCGCTGCCGGGTGGTGACAGGCGCGCCGGGCCACTGGAGGCCATCGCAGGCACGGTGCCGGCGCTGAATCAAAGTTTTGTTGGCTGCCGCTTTGCGCCGCGCTGCGCAAAAGCCATGCCGCAATGTTCGAACACGCTGCCGCTGCTGGCGCAGGTGGGTGCACGGCATGAGGTGCGGTGCTTGCTGTATGGCATGGATGGCGTGGCCGTGAATTCCAGCGCCAGTCCGTATCCCGCCATAGCCAAGGAGCCAGGCGTTGCGCCCTCTGCATCCCAGGCAGAGGGCACGCGTGCGCGTCCAGCTGCGACCGCCTCAGCACAGCCTTTGCTCAAAGTTCAAAACCTGCGTGTGCGCTTCCCTATCCGCAGCGGCCTGCTGCAACGTGTGCAAGGCCACTTCAACGCTGTCGACGATGTCTCATTCGACATCCACGCCGGCGAAACCCTGGCCCTGGTGGGCGAATCAGGCTGTGGCAAAACCACCACCGGCAAAGCTATCGTGCAACTGCTGCGTCACTTGTCTGTCACCGAAGGCAGCGCGCAGTTGCACGGCCGCAACTTGTTTGACATGCAAGGCGAAGAACTGCGCGCTGCACGTCGCCAAGTGCAGATCATTTTTCAAGACCCATTCGCGTCGCTCAACCCGCGCATGCGCGTTTACGACATCCTGGAAGAAGGCCTGGCTGCCTTGCAGCCTGACCTTGACGCCACACAACGCCGCGCCAGGCTTGAACGCCTAACCGACCAAGTAGGCCTGCGCCGGGAGGCGTTGATGCGCTACCCGCACGAATTCTCAGGCGGCCAGCGCCAGCGCATTGCCATCGCACGCGCCCTGGCGGTGGAGCCCAAGCTCATCATCTGCGACGAGCCCACCTCGGCGCTGGATGTGTCGGTGCAAGCGCAAATCCTCAACCTGCTGCGTGACTTGCAGCGCGACTTGGGCGTGAGCTACCTCTTCATCACCCATAACATTGGCGTCGTGGAGTACGTGGCCGACCGCATCGTGGTCATGAAGGCGGGGCGGGTGGAAGAGCAGGGGCCTTGTGCTGATGTGCTGGCCAAGCCCAGCCGCGATTACACAAGGCAGCTCCTGGCGGCGGTGCCCAGGCTGGCGCGCTAGCCAGCCCTACAACATGAGCAGGTTCTTTGGCGTGGCGCCGTGCACGCTGGACAGTGCGATGCCTTGGTCGAAGCTGACCAGGCAGCCTGCGTGGCGTACCGCCAGGGCCAGCAAGTACAGGTCAGTGATCTGGTTGTGCGCCTGAACGCGCGCAAAGTTGAACAGCTCTTCGTCCCGCAGTGTCACGTCATCAGGCCAGAAAACATGGTCGAGCGCGCTGCACGCCTGACGCAACTGCTCTCGAACCTGTTGGATGGCAAGTGCACCACGGCGGCTGTAGTGGGGTGAGCTCATGACGCGGATGACACCGTTTTCAACCAGCGGACAAGTGGCGATCTGCACGCCCTTCTTGGCAATGAAGAGATTGGCGCGGTCAGAGAACTGGTGCGCATCGTCAAAAAGCGCAATCCAGACGTTGACATCAAGCAGTGCGCGCATGGCGGCCATGCCTCAAATGCCTTCGCGGTCCATCAGCTCGCGCACACGCTGCGGGGTGACCACTTCGTCGCGCGCCGCCAACAAGGCAAAGCGGCCGCGCAATGCAAGCTGCTTGTGCTGCCGGGCGCTGGAAAAGCCCGCTGCAGTACCGCGACGAATGAGTTCGGACACTGCATCTCCCAGGGAAAGCTTTTCTCGTTGCGCGATGTTTCGCGCGGCGATCAAAGCATCCTCAGCCAGGTTGATGGTGGTGCGCATGGGACTGATCGGCAAATGAAGCCTGCGTGGAAAGTGGCGCACCATAGCATCAAACGTGCACGCAGGCATCACGGCGGGCTGTGTGGCCGTATGACCGTATGACCGTATGACCGTATGGTCATGTGCAAGCGCAGGCCGCCTGTGCCGATGCGCTGGCCAAGCCCAACCGCGATTGCACGCGGCCTTTGTTGACAGCAGGGCCCGGGCTGGTCATCGCCTGAATGCGACACCGTGTTCACCGCCTCAGGGCTTGTGTTGTGGCAGGCCAACAAGCAGGACCCTGAATAGGCTAGGTGCAAGCCCTAGCGTGACTCGGCTGCAAGCCCACCGCTGGCCATCCCACACGCGCCTAAGCCATTGATTTTTCAAGACAAAGGCGCGCTCCGCCAGAGCCTCGACGGTAACCAGGGGCGCGCCCACTGACTCCCCGATGCCGGTCGGGCCAAAACAGTTCCCGTGCAGCCGTGACAATACGTTCACACGCCGAAACCTCGTGCTGTTTGCTGGGCTACCCGTCGGCACCCACACGCTCTTTTCAGCCCGTGTTTCTCACCGGAAACCATCTACCTCTGGAGTTCAAGACTCATGTTCAAGAAAACCCAAATTTGCGCTGGCGTCCTCGTGGCCATGGCCGGCGTGCTCGCGGCACCTGGCTATGCACAAACGGT
>JANNEX010000059.1:0-10408 GCA_031379155.1 Rubrivivax sp. | reverse complement strand
TGGATGTAAATGCCTTCGCCCGCCAGAAGCCATTTCAGCTCAATGATTTCCACCAAAGGCAGCGCGCTGAAAGCGCTGTCGTCACGGGTGGGGAAGGCTTGCGGTGTGAGCACAGTGCTAGGTTAACGGCACTGCCTCTCACCAAGCTGACAGCGTTTTGGAGTGCTGCCCCCAAAATCCGCCCACCAACCCCCGCTTATTCACAGTCAGCCATGCATCCACCGCCGCCGCTGTCCGCTGCTTCTGACTTGCGTCAGGAACTTTTCAGTTCTGGCTGGGCCGTGCTCAGCCAGCCCGCCTTTTCCGAGCTAACAGCGGTGCCCGCCCAGGCTTTTGAGGCTTGGCAGCCGCATTGGGCTGAATTGGCGCCGGACCAGCATTTGCGCGATGGTGGCCACTACCGCCGGCGGCGCCACGGCTGCTTCATCGTCGACGCCGCAGGCTGCCGCGCCGTGCCTGCGCGAGCCCACTGGCAGCCGGTGGAATACAACGCCTTGCACGGCGGCATCCAGCGCCACTTTGAGCCGCTGCCGCTGGCCTGGCTGAGCGACCCGCACTGGGCACGCATGCTCAGCGCGCTGGCCGGTGTGGCAGGCGGGCTGCGCCTGCGCAGCACCTGGTTTGTCGAAGCGCACCCTTTTCGCATCGACGCCAGCGCTGGCATTGGCCGCCCGACCCCTGAAGGCGCACACCGCGATGGCGTCGATCTGGTGGCCGTCGTCTTTGTCGGCCGCAGCAACGTCAAAGGCGGCGAGACGCGTGTTTTCGACGCGCAGGGCCCGCACGGCGTGCGTTTTGTGCTCAGCCAGCCCTTCAGCGTGCTGCTGCTGGACGACCAACGTGTGATCCACGAATCGACCCCCATCCAGCCGCTGGACCCAGCGCTGCCGAGTTGGCGTGACACCCTGGTGCTGACCTTTCGTCAAGGCGGCTTCCAAGGTCCTGAAGGAGCTTGAAGACCATGTCTGATTTGGCCATCAACTACGCCGACATCGCTGCGGCTGCACAGCGCTTGCAGGGGCAGGCCCATGTCACGCCGGTGATGACTTCGCGCACTGCCAATGAACGCACGGGCGCGCAGGTGTTTTTCAAGTGCGAAAACTTCCAGCGCATGGGTGCCTTCAAATTCCGCGGCGCCTACAACGCGCTGGCACAGTTCAGCGCCGAGCAGCGCCGAGGCGGTGTCATCGCCTTTTCTTCGGGCAACCATGCGCAGGCCATCGCCCTGTCGGCGCGGCTGCTGGGCATGCCTTCGGTGATCGTCATGCCCAGCGATTCCCCAGCCGCCAAGCTGACCGCCACGCGCCAATACCAAGAGGGCCAAGCTGGCAGCGAGGTGCTGCTGTTTGACCGCTACACCGAAGACCGCGAAGCCATAGGCCAGCGCCTGGCGCAAGAGCGCGGCATGACGCTGATTCCGCCCTACGACCATGCCCACGTCATGGCCGGGCAGGGCACGGCGGCGGCCGAATTGCTGGCGCACACGGGGCCGCTGGACTTGCTGCTGGTGTGCGTGGGTGGCGGTGGCCTGATCTCGGGCTGCGCCGTCGCCGCACGTCACCTGAGTCCGGCCATCCAGGTGGTGGGCGTCGAGCCCGAGGCCGGCAACGACACCCAGCAAAGCCTGGCCCAAGGCCGCATCGTTCATATAGCCACGCCCAAGACGATTGCCGACGGTGCACAAACGCAGCACAGCGGTCAGCTCACTTTTCCCGTTATCCAGCGGCTGGTGAAGAGCATCGTCACCGTCAGCGACGCACAGCTCATCAAGACCATGCGCTTTTTTGCCGAGCGTTTGAAGATCGTGGTGGAGCCTACGGGTTGTCTGGCTGCCGCCGCCTTGCTCGAAGGTGTGGTGCAAGCCAAAGACCTGCGGGTGGGCGTCATCGTCAGTGGCGGCAATGTCGACCTGGCGCGCTATGCGGGCTTCTTGGCATCGGACTAGCTCACGGTCTGGGTTAAGGTCTTTGTCTTTGACCCTAGGAGACACAAGATGGCCGATGAGTCCAGCGCCAAAGCCAGCGGTGCCGCCCCTGATGCGGAAGCGACCAAGCGCCTGAAAGAACAGTTCGACAAGCTGCTGGCCACGCCTGCCGCCAACAGCAGCGGCAGTGTCAAGCTGGCTGGCCGGGCTTTTGACTACGATGTGCAAGCCGCCTTCACGCCAGTGGCGCCGGGCGGCCTGGGCGAGCCCGAAGCGGCCGTGATGACCACGTCCTACCAGCTCAAGGACGCCGCAGCCGCGCAGCGCCCGGTGTGTTTTGCCTTCAACGGCGGCCCCGGTTCTGCGTCCATCTGGTTGCACCTGGGCGCCCTGGGCCCCAAGCGTGTGGTGGTGCCCGACGACGGCAGCATGGGCCAAGCGCCCTATGCCGTGGAAGACAACCCACACAGCTGGTTCGAGCACTTTGATCTCGTCTTCATCGACCCGCCGCACACCGGCTGGTCGATCACCGCGAATGAAGCCGCGCGCAAAAAGATGCTCTCGGTGGACGGTGACATTGACGCGCTGGCCGAGGTCATCCGCCTGTGGTTGACGCGGCACAAACGCTGGGGCTCGCCCATCTACCTGGCGGGTGAAAGCTACGGCACGACACGCGGCGCGGGCCTGGCCAACAAGCTGCAAGAGATGGGCGTGGTGCTCAGCGGCGTCATTCTGGTGTCGTGCGCCATGGACTTGCAAAGCATCGTCTTCGCACCCGCCAACGACTTGCCGTATTCACTCTTTTTGCCAGCCTTCGCCAACGTGGCGCAGTTCCACGGCCTGCTGCAAGGCCCGCCAGCGGCTTCGCCCGAAGCCGCGCGTGCGGCGGCCGAAGCCTATGTGCAGGACGAGTACGCGGCCGCGCTGCAAGCCGGTTCGCGCCTGGGCGACAAGCAGCGCGCGCGTGTCGGCAAGCGCCTGAGCGAGTTGACAGGCTTGCCGCGCGAGTTGGTGGAAGAGAAAAACCTGCGCATCAGCGACCAGACTTTTTTCTTCGAAGCCCTGCGTTCGCAAGGCCGCATCGTGGGCCGCCTGGAAGCAAGGTCGACCGGCGCCATGGCCGCCAGCCGCACGCGTGAATGGGAATTCGACCCCGGCATCGAAGCCATCGCCGCGCCCTACACCATGGCCGCCATGAGCTACTTCAGTGAGCAGTTAGGCCTGAGCTTTGAGCAGCGCTACGAAGTGCTGGCGCGCGATGTCAACCGCAGCTGGAACTGGAACCGTGGCGACGGCAGCCGCATGGGTTTTTGCTCGACCAGCCCTGATTTGGCGTTGGCCCTGCGGCGCAACACGCATCTGCGTGTGCTGGCCGCCAGCGGCCGCTACGACCTGGGCACACCCTACAGCGCCAGCGACTGGTCTTTGGCGCAGCTGGACGCACCGGCCGATGTGCTGGCGCGTGTGCAGCACCGCTACTACGACGCCGGCCACATGATGTACACGCGCCAGGCTGATCTGGTGCAACTCAAGGCTGACGTGGCGTCTTGGGTGAACGGCTGAAAGGCTGAAAGGCAAAACTAAAGCAGCCGCAGCAGTTGCGGGTGGTGCTGGCGCAGCGCGGCGACAAAGTCGGCGTGCTCGCGGCCAAAACCGAAGTCGGCGAAATCAAAACCCGGCGCCACCGTAGCGCCCACATAGGCAAAGTCAGCACCGGGCTCAGCCGCCTGCCACCAATCCGCCGGCACAACATGGCGGCGCGGCAGCGCGGCACTCAGCGTCACTTGCTGCGCGGCGCCACCGGCGGGCGCTATCAACCACAGCGTGAGCTGCTGGCCTTCGAGCAGGTGCCAGACTTCGTCAGAACGCACGCGGTGCCAGGCGCTGAATTGGCCCGCTTCCAGCAAGAAGTCGATGGTGGTCAGGGTGCGACGCGTGGTGCGGCCGTCGGCCGTCTGCACCTCGCTGCGTGAGCGGAAAACTTCGCGGTACCAACCGCCTTCGGGGTGCGGATGCAGCTGCAGCTGTTGGATCAATGTCTGCGCACGCGCTGTCGGTTCAGACATCGCGCACATCGCCCACTGGGTTGCTGCCGAAGTCTGGCCTGTCCAGACAGCGCAGCAATTTCACCGCTGCCGCAGCCGGGCTGTCGAGCTGGCCGGCGTTTTTCATGACTATGAATCTTTCGCGCTCGGGGAACAGGCTGGCATCGGCGCCGCGCAGTTGCACCTGCATGTCGGTGTCGATGACACCCGGCGCCAGCGAGACGACGCGTGCGCCGTGGCTGCGCTTTTCTTCTTCCAGGGCCAGGGCGCGCGCCAGATGGTCCATGCCGGCTTTGGCGGCGCAGTAAGAAGCGCTGCCCGCCATGGCGCGGCGGCCCAGGCCTGAGGACACCAGCAGCAGCTTGCGCGGCACGGTCCAGCCTTCTGTGGCGCGCAAGAAGGCGGCGCTCAGCAGCAGCGGTGCTTCCAGGCCCACGCGTATGGCGTTGACCAGGTCGGCATCGCTCGCTGCCGACAAAGGCCCCAGTGCCGACACCACACCGGCGTTGTTGATGAGCGTGGCCGATTCAAGCTCTGCGGTGTCTTGTGTGCCCAGCCACAGGGCCAGCCGCGCGGCCACTGGTGTCGCGTCGGCCAGGTCGACTTCCCAGGACAAGAGTTCGCCGCTGTCCGCGTTGTCAATGACGGCGGCTTTGCGCGACAGGGCCAGCACGCGGTGGCCACGCGCCAACAACTGTTCAGCCACGGCATGGCCCAGGCCGCGTGAAGCGCCGGTGATGATGGTCAGGTGCATGGCGATTGGCAGAGTTCGTGTCCTTGGAACTGTAGCGCCGCTGGCAAGGGGCTGTGGATGAGCAGCGGCTGCTGGCTCAGCGGATGCGCCAGCGACAGTTGTGTGGCGTGCAGCAGCAGCCGCGTGTCGGCTTGGTCTGCGCGGCCATACAAAGCGTCGCCCACGATGGCGTGACCCATGGCTTGCATGTGCACACGCAGCTGGTGCGAGCGCCCGGTCACCGGCTCTAACGCCAGAAGTGTGCGGTCTGCGCCGCGCTGCAAGACGCGCCAGTGGGTGAGGGCGGGTTTGCCGTTTTCGTGGTCCACCTTTTGGCGCGGGCGGTTAGGCCAGTCGGCCAGCAAAGGCAGATCAATGCGGCCTGCATCGCCCTGCACCTGGCCATGCACGACAGCCACGTATTGCTTGTGCACCAGCCGCGCGGCGAAGGCCATGCTCAGTGCGCGTTGCATGGCAGCGCCGCGCGCAAACAGCATCAGGCCCGAAGTGGCTTGGTCCAGCCGGTGCACGACCCGCGCGTCGGCAAACTGCTGCTGGACTTGCACCGTCAAGTTGACCTGACCGGCCTCGCCACGCCCCGGCACCGACAGCAGCCCAGAGGGTTTATCGACCACCAGCAGCGCCTCGTCGGCGTACAGCACGCTCAAGCCATCCATGGCGGCCAGCATATCGGTGGCTTTGTGGACAAGGCGAGACACCCCCTAGTCGCAGGTCCACGAAGGCCTTGACGGGCAAGACAGCCAGGCGCACATTGCGCGCTCTGTTCAACCCGCCACAGGAGGCTGCCATGACCAAGCTTGATACCGCCCTTGTGTCGGCCTGCGCGCTCTAGTCGCTGCATTCGGGTTTAGCAGTTCGCTGTTCCGCCTTGCCGTGACTGACTGTCGCGGCCGACAACAAAACCTTCCCTGACGCTGCCGAGGCTAACGCTTCGGCTGGTGCGGCTGCATGCCTGGCATGCGCCGCGATGGTTTGACTTGTCCGGAACACCCATGATCGACCCACAGACTTTCGAGCGGCTGCGCAGCATTGGCCTGACGCCAGCCTTGATGCAACAACTGGCGACCCTGCCAGCCGAAGAAACCCAAGCCACGCTGCTGCGCGTGGCACAAGTGCAGCGCGAAGGGCTGTGCCTGCATAACGGTGAAATTGAGCTGCCAGGCAGGCTCTTGCCCGCCTTGCGCGCCAGCCTGGCCTTTGAGTCCGACGCCATCGCCGTGGGCGACTGGGTGCTGGCGCGGCGCAATGACTTGGCGGAGTGGTGGGTGCACGCCCGTGTGCCACCCGTCAACCAACTGGCGCGGCGTTTGCATGACGGGCGCGACAAGGTCACGCGCACCGTCATTGTCAGCAACGTCGACACCGCCCTGCTGGTGATGGGCCTGGACCATGACTTCAGCCTGCGCCGCCTGGAGCGTTTTGTGGCCCTGGCGCAGATGGCGCAAGTCACACCCGTGGTGGTGCTGAGCAAGGCCGACCTGTGCCATGACACGGCGCAGCGTTTGGCCCAGGTGCAGGCCTTGCTGCCGGTGCAAGCGGCCGTGGTCGCCGTCAACGCGCTGGCCGAAGAGACGCGGCAAACGTTGGCGCCCTGGCTGCACGTGGGCCAGACGCTGGTGTTGCTGGGCTCCAGCGGCACGGGCAAAAGCACGCTGACCAACACACTCACCGCCAGCCAAGTGGCCGACACCGGCGCCAACCGCACGGATGACAGCCGCGGCCGCCACACCACCACGGCGCGCAGCCTGCACGTCACGGCGCAGGGCGCTTGCATCATCGACACGCCGGGGCTGCGCACGCTCAGGCTGGACGGTGATGCACGGGCGATTGGGGCGGCCTTTGGCGACATTGGCGAGCTGGCCAGCGCTTGTCGCTTTCGCGACTGCCGCCACGAAGACGAACCCGGTTGCGCCGTGCGTGGCACGGTGAGCCCAGAGCGTTTGAAAAACTACAACAAACTGCTGCGCGAAGCGCGCCGCGACAGCATCACCGCGCTCGAGCGCAAGGCGCAAGTGCAGCAGTGGAAGGCGCGTGGCCGCAACGCGCGGATTCGTGTCGACGCCAAAAAAGGCATGGCGGGATGAGCATGCCGAAGTTGCCCATGCCCTTGCCCTTGCCCTCCACACCGTGCCTGCGTTCCTGGCCCGTGCCTCAGCCTAACCGCGCAAAGACGTGGGCTGATTTGTGCCGCCAGGGAGCAGCGCGTCGCGCCGCGCCAGCGCCGGGAACAGGCGCGGCCAGGCAGCTGCCACCAGCAACACGCCCACCCCCCCGAGGACCACCGAGGCCACCGGCCCCACCAGTGCGGCCACGGCGCCCGACTCGAATTCACCCAGCTGGTTGGACGCCCCGATGAAGAGCGAATTCACCGCGCTGACACGGCCGCGCATGGCGTCGGGCGTTTCCAACTGCACCAGGGTTTGACGCACGACGACGCTGACCATGTCGGCGGCACCGGTGACGGCCAGGGCCAGCATGGACAGCACAAAATTGGTTGATAGGCCGAAGAGCAAAGTGGCCAGTCCAAACACCGCCACCGAGCCCAGCAGCACGGGCCCGGTGCGGCGGCGCAGCGGCCAGCGCGTCAGCACCACCGACATCAGCAGCGCGCCCAGCGCAGGCGCGCCGCGCAACAGCCCAAGCCCCAGGGCGCCGACATGCAAGATGTCCTTGGCAAAGATGGGCAACAGCGCCACGGCGCCGCCCAGCAAGACGGCGAAGAGGTCCAGCGTCACGGCGCCCAGCACCACCTTGTGGCCGGCCACAAAGCGCAGGCCGGCCAGCACGCTGTGCCAGGTCACGGGCTCATCGGGGGGTGGTTGGTGTTCGTAGCGGATGGCCAGGCACAGCACGCTGGCCACGCCAAACAGCAGGGCACAACTGGCGTAGGTGACGCTGGCCCCCCAGCCATACAGCAGCCCGCCCAATGCCGGCCCAGCGATGACGGCGCCTTGCAGCCCAGTGGCGCTGAAGGCCATGGCGCGTGGCAGCTCAATGCTCGGCACCAAGAGCGGCGTCAACGCCTGCTGCGCCGGCATTTGCACTGCGCGCAAAGCGCCCAGCACCACGGCCAGCACCAGCAGCCATTCGCGGTTGAGCAAGCCGGCGCCGTTGCCTATGGCGAGCAGCAGCGCCACGGCCACCTGCACCAGCAAGCACCCGGCCAGGATGCGGCCCCGGTGGTGGCGGTCTATCCATTGGCCCGCAGGCAGCGCCAACACCAGGGCCGGCACAAATTGCAGCAGGCCCACCAGGCCCAAGTCCCAGGCCGAACCGGTCAGGTCATACATCTGCCAGGCCACGGCCACCATCATCATCTGGCCAGCCGCCACAGCGGCCAAACGCGCAAACCACAATTGCATGTAGCTGCGGTACTTCCACAGCGAAACGGCTTGGCTCATCGGTCAAGGGCCACGCCGCGCTGCGCCAGCACTTTTTGCACGCGGTCGGGATAGTCGCTGATGATGCCGTCCACGCCCCAGGTCACCAGGCGGTCAATCTGCTCGGGCGCGTTCACGGTGTAGGGCACCACCTTGAGGCCCAGCGCCTGGGCTTCTTGCACCAGCGGCTGCGTCAATTCACCGTGGTAGGGCGACCAGATCTTGGCGCCCACAGCCTTTGCCAAACGCGGCACCGAGTCGCCATGGTCTTGCAGGCGCAATCCAGCGGTCCAGCGTGCGTCGCTCAGGTTGTCCATGAAACTTTGGCGTGCGCTCAGCGCCGACGTGGGAATATGCGGCTCCAGTTGCTGCACCAGGCGCAGCGTGCGCCAGTCAAAACTCTGCACCGTGACGCGGCCCTGCATGCCGTGGCGTTTGATGACGGCCAGCAGTTCGCGCGTCAGCACGTCAAACGGCGCTGACTCGTTGGGCTCAAGCGGGTTGACCTTGGTTTCGATGTTGAAGCGCAAGCGCGTATTGCCGCTGTTGCTCACCAGGGTAAACAGCGCATCAAGGGTGGGGATGGTTTCGCCGTCTGCCGCCACCTGCTCGGGGTAGGTCCGGGCATAGACGGTGCCCGGGCGCAGGCGGCCGACGTCCCAGCTTTGCACCTCGGCCAACGTCAATGTGTGCAGTGGCGGGCCCGGCTGGGCCAGCCACTGGCCGCTTTTGTCACGTGCCAGATCGGCGTTGATGCGGCGCTCATGCGACACCACCACGTGGCCGTCGCGGGTCAGGCCGACGTCGAGTTCCAGCGTGCTCACGCCCAGGGCCATGGCCTTGCGAAAGGCGGTGAGCGTGTTTTCCGGCGCCAGGCCGCGTGTGCCGCGGTGGCCTTGGAGGTCAAAGGCCCGCGCTGGCGCAGACAAGAGCAAGGCACTCAGCACCATCATCAAAACTGAGGGCCCGAAGAGGCTGCGCAGTGCGACTTCGTTGGACTTCATGGCAGACCTTCCCTGGTAAGCTTATTGATACATGTCTTCTGATGCCTCCCGCCTGCGCGTAGACACCCCCAGCGCCTTGCCCGTGGGCACCCGACTGGGCGAGTTTGAGTTGCTCAGCCTGCTGGGCGTGGGCGGCTTTGGCATCGTCTATCTGGCCTTTGATCATGCCCTTGAACGTGAGGTAGCCGTCAAGGAGTACATGCCAGCCAGCCTGGCCGGCCGAACCGAGACCATGCGTGTCTCGCTGCGTTCACAGTCCGACGCCGAGAGCTTTGCCCTGGGCCTGCGTTCCTTCGTGAATGAAGCCAAGCTGCTGGCGCGTTTTGACCACCCCTCACTGCTCAAGGTGCACCGCTTCTGGGAAGCCAACGGCACCGCCTACATGGCCATGCCGGTGCTGCGCGGCCGCACCGTCAAAGAAATCCGCCAAGAGATGGCCGGCCCGCCCGATGAAGCCTGGCTGCGCAGCATTTTGATGCCGCTCATGGGAGCTATTGAGACGCTGCACAACGAAGGTGTTTTCCACCGCGACATTGCGCCCGACAACATCCAGATCGAACCCGGTGGCCGCCCCGTGCTGCTCGACTTTGGTGCTGCGCGCCGGGTGCTCAGCGACAAGAGCCAGGCCCTCACCGCCATCCTCAAACCCAGCTACGCCCCGATCGAGCAATACGGTGAAACACCGGGGCTGCGCCAGGGGCCCTGGACCGACATCTATGCCCTGGGCGCCACGCTGCACTACCTGATTGCCGGAGTGCCGCCGGCACCTGCCACGGCACGCGCCATTTCGGCCGATCCGTCGTCGCTGATCAGCGGCCAGTGGCCTGGTTTCAGCCCCTCATTTTTGCAGTTGGTGGACTGGATGCTGGCGCCGCGCCCGGCGGATCGCCCGCAGTCGGTGGCCGAATTGCGCGCCGCCTTGGCCGGTGAAGTGACCGTGCCGGTGCGCGTGGCGGCAGCGCCGGCCACGGCCAGTTGGGTGCGCACTGAAGTACGCGCCAACGCCGAATCTGAGGATATGGACGCCACCGTGGTGCAGGCACGCAGCCAGGTCGGCACACGCGCGGTCGTGGGCACGGCCGACACCGCAGTGGCCGGCCCCGCAGCAGTAACGCCGGCACGCCGCGGCGCCGCGCTGTGGGTGGTGGGTGGGGCCGGCGTGCTGGTGGTCGCCGCGGCAGCCGCCTGGCTGGGGGCGCGCGCCACGGCGCCGGCCCATGTGCCATTGGCCAGTGCCGCCTCCGCGAGCGCCGCTGCGGCCAGCCCGGCGGCCAGCACTCTGGCGGCGGCGATATATATAT
>JANNEX010000512.1:0-4580 GCA_031379155.1 Rubrivivax sp. | reverse complement strand
CAAGCGGCCGCATCGAACGTGACGCCCAAGGCCGCGTTGTGCGCCGCGTGGGAGTGTGCTTTGACACCACCGAACGCCGCCTGGCCGAAAGCGCCTTGCAGGCCCGCGCTTTGGCTGAACAGGCGAATGCCGCGAAGACCGATTTCCTCTCTCGCATGAGCCATGAACTGCGCACACCGCTCAACGCCGTGCTGGGCTTTTCGCAATTGATGGCGCTGGACCATGAAGAGCCGCTGACGACGGCGCAGCGGGCCCGGGTGGGCCACATCCAGGCCGCAGGCTGGCATTTGCTGGCGCTGGTGGACGATGTGCTGGACCTGGCCAAGATCGAAGCGCGCCAATCGCATTTGGTGTTTGCCCCGGTGCCGCTGGCTGAGGTGGTGCATGAATGCCTGGTCATGACGGCGCCGCAAGCCCAGGGCCGCGAAGTCACGCTGCGCTGGCACGATGGCAGCCACCCCGTGAATGTGTGGGCCGACAGAAAGCGGCTCAAACAACTGCTGCTCAACCTCATCTCCAACGCCATCAAGTACAACCACATTGGCGGTTATGTCGATGTCCGCGGCCAGGCCCTGGAAGACGGCCAGGTGTGCATCACCGTGCAAGACACCGGCCTGGGCCTGCCGCCTGAACGGCTGCCTGGCCTGTTCGAACCCTTCAACCGTCTGGGCCGTGAAAGCAGCGGCATTGAAGGCACCGGCATTGGCCTGGCGCTGTGCAAAGTCATCGTCGAGCAGCTGGGTGGCGAGATTGCAGCCAGCAGCGCTGCCGGGCAGGGCAGCGTCTTCACGGTGACCTTGCCGAGCCCGCCACGCAACGGCTGAACGCAATGGGCTGACAGCAAGGGCTGAAGGCAAGGGCCAGCCAGCTTGCTGCGCTAACATCGCGGCGCTTGCACCCGGTGCCTGCGGCCTTGTTCAGGGCCGTGGGTTAAACGGGAAATCGGTGCGCATGGGTTGCTTTGGTGGCCCACGCAAAGCCGATGCTGCCCCCGCAACGGTCAGCGAGGAGCGTGCTGCTCGACAAGCCACTGGCCCCGTAACACGGGCTGGGAAGGCGCAGCCGCCCCTGGCGTGGTGAAAACACCGCCAGCACTCGCGAGCCCGGATACCGGCCAGGTGCAATGGGTTAGCTGGCGTTGCGGTGGGCAGCGGCGGGTGGGCGTGGGCCATGCGTGGCGCCGCCGTCACCAGCGCTTGATCTGCCTCAAAGCCAGTGTTGCAACACGGGCCCGCACGGGGTGTGCGGCTGGAGGCTTTTTTTGAATTCCATTCTTTTTCTTCGTGGCGCACGACGTGCGCTTGTGTTTGTGCTCTTTTCGGGTCTGGCAGCGGCTGCTGCGATCGCCGACACGGTGGTCATCACCGGCTCACGCGAGGCCCTGGCGCCCGAACGCTTGGTCGCCGACGTGGCCGTCATCGACGCGCAAACCATACGCGTCACGCGCGCCGATTCGCTGGCCGACTTGCTGCGCCGCGAAGCCGGTTTGCAGTTGTCGCGCAATGGCGGCCCGGGGCAGAGCACGGGCCTGTTCATGCGCGGCGCAGCGTCGCAGCAGTCGCTGGTGCTGGTGGACGGCGTGCGTGTGGGCTCGGCCACGCTGGGCTATGCATCGGTGGAAGCGCTGGGCCTGGCGCAGCTGGACCGCATCGAGGTGCTGCGCGGTCCCGGCTCCAGCCTGTACGGCGCCGACGCTGTGGGCGGCGTGGTCAACCTCATCACGCGCCGCGGCCAGGGTGCGCTGCATTTGGATGCGCGCTTGGCGGTGGGCGGCCTGGGTGCCAAAGAAGCCTCGGCGGGCCTGCGTGGCTCCAGCGGTGTGTGGGACTACGCCGCCAGCCTGTCGCGTGAACAAGCGCAGGGCGTATCGGCGCTGCGCCCAGGTGACGCCTTTGGCAACTACAACCCTGACCGTGACGGCTTCAAGCTGGACGCCGCGCAAGTTGGCGTCGGCTTCAAACCCGCCACCGGCCACCGCGTGGGCTTGACCTTGCTGCACACGCGCTTGAATTCGCAGTACGACGCCAGCGAGTTCCTGCCGCCCAACTATGCGCAGGATGCTTCGCCTGACTTTCGCACCCGCCTGCGCACCGAAGTGGCGGCGCTGGACTGGCGCGGCGAGCTAACGGCCAATGTCAGCGGCTCGGCGCGCGCCTCTAACAGCCTTGATGACGCGCGCAGCGGCGGCAGCGAAACCGACCGCTTCCGCACCCAGCGGCGCTTGCTGGGCGCGCAACTGGCCTGGCGCGCCACGCCAGTGGGTCAGTGGGTGGTGGCGCTGGAACACCAGCAGGACGATGCCTCGTCCAGCAGCTACATCAGCGCCGTGCAGCGGCGCAACGACGCACTCTCGCTGGAGCTGACCGGCAGCGCCGCCGCCTGGTCTTGGCAAGCCGACGCACGGCGCGACGACAGCTCTGACTTCGGCGCGGTCAACAGCGCGCGCCTGGGCGGCAGTGTTGTGCTGGCGCCGGGTTTGCGCCTGCGTGCGCTGGCCGCCAACACCTTCCGCGCGCCCAGCTTCAACGACCTCTACTACCCGGGCTACGGCGTGGCCACGCTGCAACCTGAACGGGGGCGCAGTGTGGAAGCCGGGCTGGTCTGGCGCACGGCGCTCAGCCATGCCAACGCCACTTGGCACCGCAACGCCGTGCGTGACCTGGTGGCCTTTGAGAGCAACCCCGCCAACTGCCCCAACCCGGCGCTCTACAGCTTTGGCTGCGCCGCCAACATCAACCGCGCTTTGCTTGAAGGCCTGAGCCTAGGCGCGGGCCAGCGCCTGGGCGCCTGGTCATTGCGGACGCAGATCGACTGGCTCAAGGCACGCGACCAAAACAGCGGTGCCAAGCTGGCGCGGCGCGCCTCACAACAAGCCACGCTGGCGGCGGATTGGACAGCCGGTGACTGGAGCGCTGGCGCCAGCCTGTTGCACCTGGGCCAGCGCCCGGATGGCGGCAAGACATTGGCGGCAGAAACCACCCTGGACATCAGCGCCACCTGGCGCTTTGCACCTGCTGTGTCGCTGCAAGCCAAGCTGAACAATGCCAGCAACCGAAGCCAGGAACCCGTGCGTGACTACCAAGGCCAGGGCCGCCAGGCTTGGCTGGTCTTGCGCTACGAGCCGCAGCCTTAGGCTAACGACCATGTTGCACGTGCTCAGTCGTCTGCTGTGTGGTGGCTTGCTGCTGGCGGCGGTGGCCACCAGCGCGCAGACCACCGTGGTCGACGACCGGGGCACGCCACTCACGCTGGCCAGGCCCGCGCAACGTGTGGTCTCGTTGCTGCCTTCGCTGACCGAAACCGTCTGTGCCTTGGGTGCATGTTCGGCCCTGGTTGGCACCGACCGCCATTCCAACTGGCCGGCCAGCGTCAAGGCCCTGCCCAAGTTGGGCGGGCTGGAAGACGCGCAGATTGAACGCATCGTTTCACTCAAGCCTGACCTGGTGCTGCTGGCCCATTCGGCGCGCGCCATCGACCGGCTCAGCGCGCTGGGCCTGCCGGTGCTGGCGCTCGAGCCGCGCAACATGGCCGACAACGAACGTGTGATGCGTGTCGTGGCCCAAGCCCTGGGCCGGCCGCAGGCGGCGCTGGACTTGATCGCACTCACTCGCCAACGCATGGACGCCGCCGCCGCGCGTGTGCCCATGGTGTGGCGCCATCGCAAGGTGTACTTCGAAGTCGACAGCACGCCCTATGCGGCCGGTGAAGCGTCCTTCGTGGGTGAACTGTTGGCGCGCCTGGGCCTGGGCAATGTGGTGCCGGCAGCGTTGGGGCCGTTTCCCAAACTCAACCCGGAATTTGTGCTGCGCGCCCAGCCCGCTGTGCTGATGGCCAGCGTTAGCGCGCTGGCCCAGATGCCGCAGCGCCCAGGCTGGAGTGCACTGACTGCGCTGCAGCGCGGCCACGTCTGCGCCTTTGCGAGCGGGCCTTGGGACACGCTGATGCGGCCGGGCCCACGCCTGGCTGACGCGGCTGAGTTGGTGGCCGACTGCCTGGCAGCTTTGCCGCCGCCCTAGCGCTGCTATGAAGCTGCCATGAAGCTGTCAACACTCAAGCTAACCTTCATGTTGGCTGGCATTGCCAGCGCCCTGCTGCTGCTGGGCCTGGCCGCTGGCGCCGACGGCTGGTCGTTGGCCTGGCGCGAAGAAGCCGATCTCATTACCGCCATCCGCGCGCCACGCAGCCTGGGTGCCTTGCTGGCCGGTGCGCTACTGGGTTTGTCGGGCGCGCTGGCCCAGGGCCTGTTTCGCAACCCGCTGGCCGACCCCTATTTGCTGGGCAGCGCCGCTGGCGCGGCCCTGGGTGTGGTGCTGGTGCTGGCAGCCGGCGGTTTGCTTGGCCAAGAGATGGGTTTTGCGGCGGCCAGCGCCTTGCAACGTGTGGGCCTGGTCACGGCAGCATTCGCCGGTGCCTTGCTGGGCATGCTGCTGACGCTGCTCTTGGCGCGCGGCGCTGGCCGGCCCATGACGTTGCTGCTGGCCGGCGTGGTGGTGGGTGTGCTGCTCACGGCGCTGTCGGACTTGCTCATCTTGCTCAGCCCCGAAGCGCTGCGCGGCAAGCAGGTTTTTCTGCTCGGCACC
>JANNEX010000502.1:0-1933 GCA_031379155.1 Rubrivivax sp. | reverse complement strand
CGGCGGCCCTGGTGCGCCTGCTGGGGCCCAGGCTGCCGTGCAAGATCAACCTGATTCCATTCAATCCCTTCCCAGCGTCGGGCCTGACCCGGTCACCGCGTGAACGGATCACCGCCTTTGCCCATGTGCTGCAAGACGCCGGCTTGGTGACCACGGTGCGCAAGACCCGTGGCGATGACATCGACGCGGCGTGTGGCCAACTGGCCGGTGAAGTGCAAGACCGCACGCAGGCGCCGCAGCGCATGGCCAAGCGGCGCGTCATTGGCATTCAGACGGCGGGGGAACAGGCATGACACGTGCATTGGCAGCGTGGCTTGTTCTTGCGGTGGTGGCGCTGCTGGGTGCGTGCGCCGGGCAACAGCCAGCCACCGAGACCCGCGAGTCCAGGCCTAACGCCGAACCTGCAGACCCTGAGCGCCGCGCCCGTGTGCGGCTTGAGTTGGCCGGTCTGTACTTCGAACGCGGCCAGCACACCACCGCGTTGGAAGAAGTGAAGCTGGCGCTGGCGGCCAAGCCCGACATGGTTGAAGCCTACGGCTTGCGTGCGCTTATTTACGGCAGCCTGGGCGACGCACGATCGGCCGAAGAGAGCTTTCAGCGTGCATTGCAATTGGCGCCCAGCGACGGCAACAACATGCACATCTACGGCTGGTTCTTGTGCCAGCAAAAGCGCTTTGTTGAGGCCGATGCGCAGTTCGACAAGGCCCTGGCCCAGCTGCAGTACCGCGACGGCGTGCGCACCCTGCTGGCCCAAGGTGTGTGCCAGGCGCGTGCCGGGCGCTGGGGCGAAGCCGAACGTTCGCTGTCGCGCTCCTACGAACTTGACTCTGGCAACCCCGTGACCGCCTTCAACCTGGCCGAGGTGCTGCTGCGCCGGGGTGAGCTCGAACGTGCACGCTTTTACGTGCGACGCATCAATGCCGTGCCCGATCAGATCACCGCGCAAAGCCTGTGGCTGTCAGCGCGCATAGAGCGGCGCATGGGCAGTATCGATGCGATGCAAGACCTGGGCCGGCAGTTGCGCGACCGCTTCCCGCAGGCACCCGAGACACAGCTTTTCGACCGTGGCCGATTTGATGATTGAGACCCCCACCGACATTGCTGGCGCGGGCCCCGGCGCCATGCTGCGCGCCGTGCGCGAAAAGCAAGGCCTGCATATCGCGGCACTGGCTGCTGCCATCAAGGTCTCACCGCGCAAGCTGGACGCGCTGGAAAACGACCGCTGGCAAGAGCTGCCTGACGCCACCTTCACGCGCGCGCTGGCGCAGACCGTGTGCCGCACGCTCAAGATCGACGCCAAGCCCATCCTGAACAAACTGCCGCAGGCCGCACCCGTGGCGCTGGAGAGCTACGACAACGGCCTGAACGCGCCGTTTCGTGAAAGGCCGGGGCGTGAAGAGCCTGGCATGGCCGGCGCTGCAGTGCGGCCCATGGTCTGGGGTGCTGCACTGCTGATGTTGGCGGCCCTGCTGGTCTATGTGCTGCCCGAAGATTTGTGGTCGCGCTTGAGCGGCCCGCGCGCTGCGGCTGTGCCAGCGGCCACGCCAGTGAGTCTGCCCCCGGCGGCGCCCGCAGTGGTCACGACCACGGTGCTGTTGGCGCCCGAGGCCGCGTCGGCAGCGGCTGTGGCGCCTGACAGTCTCGCTTCAGCGGCGGCCGTCACCGCGCCCGTGGCGCGTGCTGTTGTGCCTGCGCTTGTGCCTGCGCTTGTGCCTGCGCTTGTGCCTGCGGTCGTGCCCCCCGCTGTGCCCGCAGTCACGCCTGCTGTGCCACCCGCGGTGGCAGCCGTTTCGACGCCAGTGCTGCCTGTCGCTGCACCTGCCGCACCCATCTCAAGCCTGGTGCAACTCAGCTCCGCCAAAGCCTCGTGGGTGGAGGCGCGCGATGCACGTGGCGCCACGCTGCTGTCGCGCACCGTGTTGCCCGGTGAAAA
>JANNEX010000471.1:0-2431 GCA_031379155.1 Rubrivivax sp. | reverse complement strand
GCCGTTGCCGGTGTCCAGCGTCAGCAGCGCTTCAAAGCCATTGGCTGCATTGCGCGTGACGGTCTGCGTCTGGCCGTTCACGGTGCTGGTGACGGTGATGAGCGTGTCGACGCCAAACAGTTCGCGACCGGAATCAATGCTGCCATTGCCATTGCGGTCCAGCACCAGCCAGCCGTCGTCGGGGCGCAGCCAGCCGGTGCCAGTGCGCACACCGTCGGCGTCGTGGTCGAACAGGGTGGGGATGCCGTTGATGACGACGGGGGTGGTTTCGATGCCGTCGCCGTCTAGGTCAATGGCTAGGGGGTCGCGGGCTGCAGGTTGGCGAGCCGCGCGCCAAAGGTCATTGGATACGATGTCAACCTCGTCCCAGCCCTCAGTGCCCATCGTCCCCGGCAGCCAAACTGGTGGCGGAGGAAGCTCAATCCATACTCTGGAGTCGCTGAGGTCATTAATTGTCACGCCTTCTTTGACTCGGTTGTAAATCCACTCAGACCAAGATACTGCAGTTTCGCCGTGATCGACTGCTTCTCGCCAGCGCCGGTACTCGCGTCGACCAACGTCGTTGTTCCACAAATCCATATTCGTCGAATTGCTGCTTGGATCAGGATGATTTCGCTCGTGATCGTCCATCATGCGTTTCGCTTCTCTTTCGCCAAAAAACCTCGTCAACTCGCCGCTGACCCAAGAGTGACGAAAGGCGTCATACGCATCGTCCTGGCCTCGAAGCGCCGGGTCCGCTGTGGGTGAAAGAGAAAAGGAGAACCCGCCTAGTCGATCAGCTATGTCTCTGGTGCGTCCGCGATAAAGGAATACATTTTCCATTGCTATTCTTCCTGTGATTTAGAAATGAATACAAACTGCCCAGAACGCTTGAGCGAGATGGTCTTTGGTGCTTCGACACAGAGCCCATGTCTCACGAGCCATGGATCTAGTCTTACCTCGTTTGAGTCAATGTAGGCGGCGCTCACCTTGCCGTTGGAATCTGAGGTATGGATACCTGTAACATTGATTGAATCTCCGACTTTGAAGTCTGGTGAATCGAGTCCGGTTAACTTTCGAAAATCAGGCTCGCTAACATAAGCCGGTTGCAAACACCCACGTAAAGCGAGTGGCCCAAGTGGGATGCTCGCAGTCTTTCCATCTGCCAATGCGATTGCTTCGGTGTTAATTCTCCCAGCTAGACTAGTTGCTGGGTTTGAGGTTGAAGACAGGATCATGGCGGCTAACAAAGCTGCTACTGTCAGTGCGGCTATTGAGTAGTAAACGCGTTTCATGTTTGCAAACCTAAAGATATGTTGGGGCCAGTCAGACAATAGTGAATTAAGTGCTTGCGCCGTATTGTTCCGTCTCTTCAAGAACTTCACCGTTCCATTCCAGTTTCAGCCACGGAGCGCCGGATGGGGCTGAGCAAATAATCAATCACACTCCTCTTGCCAGTCGTTATCTCCACCGTCACATTCATCCCGGCACTCAACGGCATCTGCACACCCTCCACCCCAAGCGTGGCCTTCGAAAACCGCAATGCCGCCAAAAACACCGTACCCTTCTTCTCGTCCAGCACCGCATCCGCACTCACGCGCACCACCACCGCCGGCACGGTGCCATAGCGTGTGAAGCTAAAGGCTTCCAACTTCACTTCTGCTTTCTGCCCCACGCGCACAAAGCCGATGTCTTTGTTGTCGATGGTCACTTCGGCCGTCACCTCGGCGTCGTCAGGCACCACCACCAGCAGCGCTTGCGCGGCAGTGACCACGCCGCCGGTGGTGCGGATGGCCAGTTGCTGCACGGTGCCGGCCACCGGTGAAGTCAGGCGCGTGATGCTTTCGCGGTGCGTGGCCTTGGCGCCTTGTTGCCGCAGTTGCGCCATGTCCAGCGTGGCTTTGGTGAGGCGGTCGCTCTGCATGCGGCGGGTTTCGGCCAGCAACGCGCTGCGGGTCTGGCGGCTTTCGGCCAATGCGGCGTCGCCTTCGGCTACGCGGGCTTGCTGAGTGGCCAGGTCACGTTCCATCTCCAGCCGTTCACGCGTGCGGTCCTGGCCGGCGTGGCTGGCGATGAAACCTTGGCTGGCGAGTGCGGCCACGTCTTCTTCTCTCCTTTGCGCCAGGGGCAGCGTGGTTTGCAGCTTGCTCAGCGCCTGGCGCGCGGTGTCGCCTTCGGCTTGTCGGCGGGTGATTTCAGCGTCCAGCCGGGCCAGGCGGGCGCTGATGTCGGCCCATTCGGCTTGGGCCTGGGTGTCGGGCCAGGGTGGCAAGGGGCGCGCGGTGCCCGTGCTGTCGCCGCCGCTGTTCGGGTTGCCGGGCCGCGCCTGCGCCAAGGCCTGCAACATCGCTTGCGCACGCTGTGCCTCGGCGCGTGCAGCAGTGGCCTGCCCCTGCACGGCCAAGCTGTCGGCGTTGGCGTTGGTGGGGTCGAGCTCGATCAACAACTGGCC
>JANNEX010000453.1:0-14517 GCA_031379155.1 Rubrivivax sp. | reverse complement strand
GTCATCACCGGCCTGGACGCCAGCTTCCACCCCTTCATGGGCTTTGCGGGCTACAAGGAATTGGCGCACTTGCCGCTGCATGAACGTGCGGCTGCGCTGCGTGAACCGGCGCGCAAAGCGCGCATCCTGGCCGAAAAGAGTGAACGCCTGTCAGGCGACGGCACCCCCGTGCCGCCGCTGGTCGACATCTTGTTGGCGCGCATAGAACTCATCGCCGGCCGCATGTTTGCGCTGGAAGAAAACCCCGACTACGAACCCAACGTGATGCAGAGCTTTCTGGTGCGCGCCAAGCAGCGTGGCGTGACTGCGCTGCAAGCGCTGTACGAACACTTTGCACAGGGCGACGGATCCAGCCTGGTCTACTTTCCCATCTTCAACTACAACGGCGGTGACCTGGCTGCGGTGCAAGCCATGCTGGCCCATCCGCAAGCGCTGCTGGGCTTGAGTGATGCTGGCGCGCACGTGGGCACGGTGTGCGACGCCAGCTTTTCCACCTTCATGCTCACGCACTGGGTGCAGCGGCGCGGCCACCTGAGCCTGGCGCAGGCGGTGCACATGCTGAGCACGCGCAATGCCGACTATCTTGGCTTGTTAGACCGTGGCCGCATCAAGGTGGGCCAGCGCGCAGACCTGAACCTGATTGACCCCACACGCCTGGCCGTGGGCACGCCGCACCTGGTGCGCGACCTGCCCGCAGGTGGCAAGCGCTTTTTGCAAAAGGGCGTGGGCTACGTCGGCACCTGGGTGGCCGGACAGGCGGTGCAGAAGTTGGGGCAGATCACGCCACGGCGACCAGGCCGGCTGGTGCGGCTTCGCTGAGCCCGCGCCCCGCCGGGTTGCCTTAGCGCGCGCCGCGCAGCAGAGTCAAGGCGGCCAAGGCAAACGCCAAGACCAGCAGCGGCCACAAGCCCCAGCGCGAAGCCCACCAGGCAAAGGGCGTCACGCCTTGCCGGCCCTGCACGTGCGCCTTCAACACACCTTGGGTGTAGGGCGCCAATTGGGCCGTGACGACACCGTGGTGGTCAATCACCGCCGTGGCGCCGGTGTTGGTGGCGCGCAGCATGGGGCGCTGCAATTCCAGCGTGCGCAGGCGGCTGATGTGCAGGTGCTGGTCAATCGCAATCGTGTCGCCAAACCAGCCGATGTTGCTGATGTTGGCCAGCAGCGTGGGCGCCGCGGCGGCGTCTTCAAAGCGCCGCGCCAGCTCTTCACCAAACAGGTCTTCGTAGCAGATGTTGGGGCCCACACGTTGGCTGCCCACGGTGAAAGAAGGCGGGTTGGCCACACCGCGTGCAAAGTCACCCAGCGGGATGCTCATGAGCTGCGTGAACCAGCGAAAGCCGCTGTGGATGAACTCGCCAAAGGGCACCAGGTGCAGTTTGTCGTAGCGGTATTCAGGCGCTGCTGAGAGGCCGACGGCCGAGTTGGTGTAGCCACGCTCAAAGTCGCCCAGAGGCACACCCACCAGCGCGGCGCGGCCGGGGCGCTGGAAGTGGTTTTGCAAGGTCTCCCAATAGCCCGGGGCAAAGTCCTTGAGCTGAAAGGGCAGTAGCGGCACCGCCGTTTCTGGCGCCACCACCAAGTCGGTCTGCGCCGACAGCAGTTCACGCGCCACCCAGGCCAAGGATTGCGGCAGATGTTCGGTGGCGAATTTTTCGTCTTGCTTGACGTTGGTTTGCAGCAGCGCCACGCTGATCTCGCCACTGGGCTGCGTGAAGGCGTTGGGCGTGGCCCATGCAGACAAGATCAAAGCCATCGACGCCGCTGCGCCGGCCCATTGCCGGCCGCGTGAACGCCACAGCTGCGCCGCTGCGGCTGCCAAGGCCGCCGCCGCCGCACCCATGCCGTAGACACCCAGCCAAGGTGCCAGCGCGGCCAGCGGCGAATCCACCTGCGAGTAGCCCAGCGCCAACCAGGGAAAGCCGGTGAGGATGAGGCCGCGCCCCAATTCCGACAGCAGCCACAGCGCGGCAAACAGCGCCACGTCGGCCGCCCTGCCACACCGCCAGCGCGCGTAGGCGGCAGCAGGCAGCGCCAGGAAGAGGCCCAATGCGCCGGCCAAGGTCAACACTGCGGCCACCGCAAAGGGTGCAGGCAAAACGCCGTAGCGGTGCATGCTGATGAAGAGCCACCAGACGCCACAGGCTAACGCTGAAGTGGCGTAGCACCAGGCCAGCAGCGCGGCACGGCGCGGTGTGGCTTGATCCAGCCTTGAGACCAGCCAAGCCAAACTCAGCAGCGGCAAGGGCCAAGCGGCGGTGTGGACAAAGGCCAGCGTCTGCACCGCGCCCAGGCCCGCAGCGGCCAGCGGCTCACGCCAACATGATTTCAATCGACTGCGTTCAATCGACGTCGCCACCGTCAGCATGGCTGTGCGGCGCCAGGCGTGAAACCCGAAACCAGCGCACGGCACCACCGCGTGTCAGCATGACCGTGAAGCCCAGCCCGCCCACGTTGACCACCTCGGCGCGGCGCGGCACACGGCCGTGTTCTTGCGCCACCAGGCCGCCTATGGTCTCGAAGTCTGCTTCACTCAAGCGCGTGCCAAAGGCTTCGTTGACGGCGGCGATGGACACGTCACCGGCCACGCGGTGGCTGCCGTCGGCCAGCGTGTAGATGCCGTTTTCCTGTTCTTGTTCATCAAACTCGTCTTCGATCTCGCCGACGATTTCTTCCAGCACGTCTTCGATCGTGATGAGGCCGGCGGTGTTGCCAAACTCGTCTATCACCATCGCCAGGTGGTTGCGGTTGGAGCGAAAGTCGCGCAGCAATTCGTTGAGGCGTTTGCTCTCGGGCACAAACACCGCCGGGCGCAACAGCGTGCGCAAGTTCAGCTCGGGCGCGCGTTGCAGCTTGAGCAAATCCTTGGCCATCAAGATGCCCAGGATGTTGTCGCGCTGGCCTTCAAACACCGGGAAGCGCGAGTGCGCGGTTTCAATCACTGCTGCCAACAGCTCGTCGTAGTCGGCGTCGATGGACAGCAAGTCCATGCGCGTGGCCGGCACCATGACGTCGCCCGCGCTCATGTCGGCCATGCGCAGCACGCCTTCCAGCATCAAGCGCGATTCGGGTTCAATCAGCTCGCGGTTTTCCGCGTCGGCAAGGGTCTTGATCAACTCGGCCTTGCTGTCGGGGCCGGGTGAAATGAGTTCAACCAGACGCTCGAAAAAGCTGCGTTTGTCGCTGAACCTGTCCGCGCCACGCTTGAATGGCGCGTGCGCGGACCTGGGAGATGCGGGGTCGGACACGTTGGGTGGTGCCGGCAGTGGATGGGCGGCAAGAATAACCGACGCTCAGCGCGAAGCCGGTGCTGCGACGACAATGCGCGCCCTGCCGCCTGGTCAGCCAACGCTGCCTTGACAGGCAGGGGCCCTTGCAACACAGTGGCCGACCCCCATATCCCAGCCCCGAACCGAGTACCCACTGCGAGCGCCCACCATGAGCCAAGGCCTGATCCCCGCCACCATCCTGACCGGCTTTCTGGGCGCCGGCAAAACCACGCTGCTCAAGCGTGTGCTGAGCGAGGCCCACGGCCAGAAGATCGCGGTGATTGAAAACGAGTTCGGCGAAGAGAACATCGACAACGAGATCCTGGTGTCCGACACCAGCGAGCAGATCATCCAGATGAACAACGGCTGCGTCTGCTGCACCATCCGCGAAGACCTGCGCAGCACGCTGGCCGACCTGGCAGAAAAGCGCCGCAAGGGCGAGTTGACGTTTGACCGCGTGGTGATTGAAACCACCGGCCTGGCCGACCCCGGCCCAGTGGCGCAGACCTTCTTCATGGACGATGAAATTGCCGAGAGCTATTTGCTAGACAGCGTGCTGACTCTGGTGGACGCCAAACACGCCAACAGCCAGCTCGACACACGCCAGGAAGCGCGCCGCCAGATCGGCTTTGCCGACCAGATCTTCATCAGCAAGAGCGAACTGGTGGACCCTGCCGAGGTGGACGCGCTGATCCACCGCATCAAGCACATGAACCCGCGCGCACCGCAAAGCAAGGTGCATTTTGGTGAGGTGCCGATTGCCAAGGTGTTTGACTTGAAGGGCTTCAACCTCAACGCGAAGCTTGAGATTGACCCCGAGTTCCTCAACGCCGACGCGGCGCATGAACATGACCACGCCCATGATCATGGCGACGAGCATGAGCACCATGACCACGAGCACGGCGAGCACTGCGACCACCCCTCCCACAAGACTCACCACCATGCCCACGACGACGACGTGAAGAGCTTTGTCTTTCGCAGCAAGAAGGCCTTCAACCCGGCCAAGCTGGAAGACTTTTTGGGCGCCATCGTGCAGGTCTACGGCCCCAAGATGCTGCGCTACAAGGGGGTGCTGTTCATGAAGGGCAGTGAGCGCAAGGTCATCTTCCAGGGTGTGCACCAGTTGATGGGCAGCGACCTGGGCCCCAAGTGGGCGCCCGGTGAAGAAAAGGGCAGCAAGGTGGTGTTCATTGGCATTGACCTGCCCAAAGAAGTGCTGTTGCAGGGGCTGGAACAGTGTCTGGTGTGAGGCGCGACACATCCGGCGACGCCGCCGCCGCCGGCGCTGCGCCTGAGCGTGTAAATGCGTGGCTACAATCCGCGCGCCTTGAAGGCCACCCGGGCCGTCAAGGCCACGCCGCCAAGCCCGTGCAAACGGGCTGGCGCAACGGTCAGATACAGCGTTCCCGAAAGGGGAGGAGGTCCCCGTGAGCAAGCCCCCGGCCAAGGCAGCCGCAGCATCCAAAGCACCGGCTAAGGCCGTCAAACCTGCCGCAAAACCTGCTGCCAAACCCGCACCCAAGCCCGCTGCGAAAGTAGCGGCAAAAGTGGCGGTTAAGGTGGCGGCAAAAGTGGCGGCAAAAGTCCCGGCAAAAGTCCCGGCAAAAGCCGCCCCCAAGCCCGCTGCCAAGCCTGTATCAAAACCCGTTTCAAAGCCCGTGGCCAAACCTGCGGCCAAAGCGGCACCTGCCCCTGCGGCCAAGCCCAGCATCAAGCCAAGTACCCAAGCCAGCGCCAAGCCGGTGGCCAAAGCCGCCGCAGTGCCTGCGCCGTCCAAGCCCGTGGCCAAGCCCGCGACCCCTCCTGTTGTCAAACCCGCCATCAAGCCCGCCATCAAAACTTCAGCCCCCTCCGTTGCGCCCACGTCAGCCCCCAAGCCCGTGGCCGGCAAGACCACCCCTGCGGCCGGCCTTGCGCCGCACGCCTCACCGGCGCCCATGGCCAACCGGTTTACCGATCGATTTGCTCCTGCGGCCAAGCCCGCCGCGCGCCCGATGAATGACACGGCTGAATTGCCCAAACCCGCGATCAAGATTGACCCCAAGGTGGCCAATGCCTGGAAGACCAAGGCCGGCCGCGAACTGAGTGACGCCGAGTTGTGCGCGATGCCCGAGTCCGAGTACATGAAGGACAAGCAGCTCGACTTCTTCCGCGCCAAGCTGCAGCAGCAAAAAGACGACTTGCTGTCCAGCGCTGGCGAAACCACCGAGCACCTGCGTGAAGACACGTCCATCGTGCCCGACCCGGTGGACCGCGCCACCATCGAAGAAGAGCACGCGCTGGAGCTGCGCACGCGCGACCGTGAACGCAAGCTGCTGAAGAAAATCGCCCAGTCCCTGACGCGCCTGGACAGCGGCGAGTACGGCTTCTGCGACGAAACTGGCGAGCCTATCGGCCTGGCCCGCTTGATCGCCCGCCCCACGGCCACGCTGTCGCTGGAAGCGCAGCAGCGGCGCGAGATGAAACAAAAGATGTTCGGCGACTAGCCACTGCGGCGGGGTCTGCGGCAGGCACCCCGCCCGGCGCAGCGCCCGCCCCAGCCTGGCCACGCGACCCTTTTCACGCAACCCCCTGCCAAGCCCCGGCCTGTGCCTTGGGCAAGGCCTGCGGCGCAGGAGCCCGGAGTACCATTCCTTCATGGCCGAGAACGAGAGTTTTTTCCGCAAGGTGGTGAGGTTCGTCGCGAACCCGGCCACCGACTGGACCGACCTGAGTTCGCGCCAGGAAGACGCCAAAGAAATGGAGCTCGAAAAGTCCGAGCTCAAGGCCATGATCGAACGCAAGCGGCGCAACGACTTTGTGCGCAAGCGCGAATTTGACATGCTGCGCCGCGTGCGCCGCGAAGGCCTGTCGCCCGATCAACTGGCCACCCTGGGCACATCGTCCAGGATGGATGACTCGGAAGCTCGTCCGGCGGACAACCCCGCCGCACGCCCCGCCGGCGTGAAGGCCAAGATCGACGAGATTGAACAGCAGATGGTCGGCGACGCCGGCTTTCATTCCACCGGCCGTGGCCGCACGCCGGGCGGCTACAGCGCTTCACCGCCACCGCCGTCCGCAGCAAGCGCGCCGCCACGCAGCCAGTCGCCGGCTGCGCCCATGGCCTTGCAGCCCGAGTTCCGCGCGCCCTCTACCGCGCCAAAATCAGCGCCAAGCTCCGCGCCGCTGCCTGCGGGCTATGCCGCGCATGCGAGCGACATCGCGCTGCCGCCCGTGGCCGCGCCTGCGCCAGTGCAGATGGTCTCGGGCCTGCCACCGCTGGCGCCGCTGTCGTCGGTATCGTTTGACGGTGCCGGCCCCGGCCCGCAGGCCGAAACGTCCGAGTTCAGCAACCCTTTTGCGGTGGAAGTCAGCGAGGTCGTGCACGACCCCGAACTCGACGAGGCCGTGATCGCCTTTGCCAACGCCGACTTCACGCAGTGCGAAGAAGCGCTGCAGCGCATTACCGGTGCGGGTGGCGACCGTTCGCAGCACGCCGAGACCTGGCTGGTGCTGTTTGACCTGTACCGCGCCACCGGCCAGCAGCAGCACTTTGAGAGCCTGGCGCTGGACTACGCGCAGCAATTTGGCTGGAGCGCGCCGCAGTGGTACAGCCTGCCCAAACTGGTGGCCGACGCGCTGGCCGATGAGCCGCTGCTCACCAGCAGTTCAAGCCACTCACAAAGCCATGGCGACGTGGGTTGGGTGTGCCCGGCACAACTCGACATTGAAGCCGTGGCGCGCCTGCGCTCACAAACGCTGCAGATGCCACTGCCCTGGATCTTCGACTGGAGCGGCCTGAACAGTGTGGACGCCGAAGCGGCCATGCAACTGTCGATGGTGATGCGCCTGTGGTCGGGCCAGGCGCTGGAGATGCGCTGGATGGCCGGCGACAAGCTCTTCAGCGTGCTGCAAGACGCCGCACCCACTGGCGTGCGCGACGCCGACCCGGCGTTTTGGCTGACGCGGCTGGACGCGCTGCGCCTGGCCAACCGCCCCGACCAGTTTGACGAAGCCGCCATCGACTATTGCGTCACCTATGAGGTCAGCCCGCCGTCGTGGGAATCAACACGCTGCAAGGTGCACATCAGCGGCAGCAGCCTGTCCACGCGCAACCCGCCGATGTCGATGGTCAGCGACGTGTCGACCAGCTTTTTGGAAAGCGGCCTGACCGAAGACATTGGCGGCGGCATAGAGATGTCGCATGTCGAGTTGTCGGGCCAGTTGGTGGGCGACATCAGCAACACGCTGAACAAGCTGCTGGGTGAACTGGGTAGCTCGCCGGTGGTCAGCGTGTCTTGTGCGCGGCTGATCCGCGTCGACTTCATCGCGGCAGGTGACTTGCTCAACTGGGTGCTGGCGCGGCGCAATGAATCGCGTGCGGTGCAGTTTGTGGATGCGCATCGATTGCTGGCGCTGTTTTTCGGGGCCATGGGCATCAACGAGCACGCGCGGGTCCAAGTCCGAAAGGTGTGACCCCCCCCCCGGAGCGCCTTTGGCGCTGCCCCCCAGGGGGCGCACCCGACGGCCCGGCAGAGCCGGTTCAGAATGTCGATCCCCCCGGAGCGCCTGCGGCGCTGCCCCCCAGGGGGCGCACCCAACGGCCCGGCAGAGCCGGTTCCGTGGCTGCTACTTGATGTGCTTGGCTTCACCCTCAACTGATCGCGCTATGAACACTTATCACGGCACCACCATCGTCAGCGTGCGGCGCGGGCCGCTGGTGGCCATTGGCGGCGACGGCCAGGTCACGCTGGGCAACATCGTCGTCAAGAGCAGCGCGCGCAAGGTGCGCAAGATCTACAAAGAACAGGTGCTGGCCGGTTTTGCGGGCGCCACGGCCGATGCCTTTACGTTGTTCGAACGCTTCGAGGCCAAGCTGGAAAAGCACCAGGGCCATTTGCAGCGTGCGGCCATTGAGCTGACCAAAGACTGGCGCACCGACCGTGTGCTGCGCCGCCTGGAAGCCATGCTGGCCGTGGCCGACAGCACGGGCTCGCTCATCATCACCGGCAATGGCGATGTGCTGGAGCCCGAACACGGCATCGTGGCCATTGGTTCGGGCGGCGCATTTGCGCAGGCTGCGGCGCGCGCTTTGCTGGCGCACACCGAGATGGCACCAGCGCAGATCGTCAAACGCTCGCTGGAGATTGCCGGCGACATCTGCATCTACACGAATCAAAACCACATCGTCGAGACCTTGGGTTGAAGATCACATGTCAATGACACCCCAGGAAATCGTCAGCGAACTCGACAAGCACATCGTCGGCCAAAACGCCGCCAAGCGCGCCGTGGCCATCGCGCTGCGCAACCGCTGGCGGCGCCAGCAGGTGGACGAGAAATTGCGCGGCGAGATCACGCCCAAGAACATCCTCATGATCGGCCCCACGGGTGTGGGCAAGACCGAGATCGCGCGTCGCCTGGCGCGCCTGGCCGACGCACCCTTCATCAAAGTCGAAGCCACCAAGTTCACCGAGGTGGGCTATGTGGGCAAAGACGTCGACAGCATCGTGCGCGACTTGATGGACGTGGCCGTCAAACAAGAACGTGAACGCCAGATGCGCGGCAAACGTGCCGCTGCCGAAGACGCGGCCGAAGAGCGTGTGCTGGACGCGCTGGTGCCACCCCCACGCAGCATCGGCAACGCCGGCAGCATAGGTTTTGGCAGCGATGCGCCGCCCGCCGACAACACCGCGCGCCAGGTGCTGAGGAAGCGTCTGCGCGAAGGCCTGCTCAACGACAAAGAGATCGAGATCGAGCTGGCCGAAAACAAGCCGACGCTGGAAGTGCTGGGCCCGCAAGGCATGCCGGGCATGGACGAGATGGCCGAACAACTCAAGGGCCTGTTCAGCCAGATGAACCAGGGCAAGCGCAAGTCACACAAGGTCAAGATCGGCCAAGCGCTGCCCAAGCTGGTGGACGAAGAAGCCGCGCGCCTGGTCAACGAAGACGAGATACGCGCCGCCGCGCTGGCCAATGCCGAGGGCAATGGCATCGTCTTCATCGACGAAATCGACAAGGTGGCTTCGCGCAACGAACACGGCGGCCCCGAGGTCAGCCGCCAAGGTGTGCAGCGCGACCTGCTGCCACTGGTCGAAGGCACCACCGTCAGCACCAAATATGGCGCCGTCAAGACCGACCACATGCTGTTCATTGCCAGCGGCGCCTTTCATCTGGCCAAGCCCAGCGACCTGATTCCTGAGCTGCAAGGGCGCTTCCCGATTCGTGTCGAACTCAGTCCCTTGAGCGTGCAAGATTTCGAGGCCATCCTGACCAGCACGCAGGCCAGCCTGATCGCCCAGTACACCGCCTTGCTGGCCACCGAAGGCCTGGCGCTGCAAGTCACACCCGAGGGTGTGCGCCGCCTGGCCGAGATTGCCTTTGAAGTGAATGAGCGCACCGAAAATATCGGCGCGCGCCGCCTGGCCACGGTGATGGAAAGGCTGCTGGATGAAGTCAGCTTTGACGCACCCAACCGCGCTGGCCAGACGGTGGTGATGGACGCGGCGGCGGTGGACGCCAGACTGGCCGCGCTGGCGCACAACGAAGACCTGTCGCGCTTCATCTTGTAGGGCGTTGTGCTGTCGTGGCTGCGGCCCGGCCTTGAGCCGCGTCAAGGCTTGACGCAGGCGTCGCGCTAGGCTGGCCGGCATGCCGGCACCTGCGTCAACCGCCCGACAACGCAAGCGGACTCACGCCTGGCAAGCCGCTGCGTTGCTGGCGCTGCTGCTCACCGTGCCGGCCTTTTACGCCGAGTTGGTGAGCCCCGCGCACACGGCCTGGGCGGCGGCTGCCTATGGCTTGGCAGCCGCCGTGTTGATGGCTGCCTGGCTGCAAGAAAAGCCGGCCCACCGCGTGGTGCAAGCCGCGCACGCACTGCTGGTGGCCGGCTTGCTGGCCGCAGCCCTGGCGCCGGCCAGCTACAGCTCACAGGCCGCACTGGCCTTGCGCCTGGCGGTGGCCTTTCTCACTTTGCTGGCCACCGTGTGGGGGCTGCGCTCTTGGGTCACACGCGGCGGCGTGCTCTACCTGATGGCCGTGGCCTTTGCCGTGCTGCTGCTGTGCGGCGCGGGCTTTTGGTGGCTGGAGCCGCGCACGCCCACACTCGAACAAGGGCTGTGGCTGGCCTTCACCACCGCCGCCACGGTGGGCTATGGCGACATCGTGCCCAGCACACCCGCGTCGCGCATCTTTGCCGTGTTTGTGGTGCTGCTGGGCTACGGCGTGCTCACGCTGGCCACGGCGGCCATCGCCACGGCCTGGATAGAGACCGAAGAGCGCCGCATCGAACGCGAAATCCTGCGTGACCTGCACCACCGCCTGGGCGCGCTGCACGACGAGGTGCATGCCCTGCGCGCCGAGCAGCAGCAAGCGCGCGCCCGATAATGGCCTGTGGGGCACAGCCGCCCCACCAAAGCAACAAGAAAAAGGAAAGCCATGTCGTCATTGCCCCTGTTCATTGCACCCACGCGCCACGACAACGCCGAATCGGCACTGGCCCAGGTGCAGGCCATCTACCGCAGCAGCATTGCTCACCTGCGCAGTTCACTCCAGCGTTTTGTGGCCGGCGAGGATAACGGCCAACATGTGCGGGCCTTTTACCCTTTTGTGCGTGTGCGCACCGACACCGTGGCACGCGCCGACTCACGCCTGAGCTACGGTTTTGTCGCCGGTCCGGGCAGCTTTGAGACCACCCTCACCCGCCCCGACCTGTTTGCCGGCTATCTGCTGGATCAGTTTCGCCTGCTGCTGCGCAACCACGGTGTGCCGCTGGAAGTGGGCACCAGCAGCTTGCCCATCCCGGTGCACTTTTCACTGGCCGAACACGACCACCTGGAAGGCAACATGCCGCCTGAGCGCCGCCTGCTCATGCGCGACCTCTTTGACCTGCCCGACCTGGCGGCCATGGACGACGGCATCGCCAACGGCACCTATGACGCAGCGCCCGGTGAAGCGCAGCCGCTGTCGCTGTTTACCGCGCCGCGCACCGACTATTCACTGCACCGCCTGCGCCACTACACCGGCACCGCGCCCGAGCACTTTCAGAACTTTGTGCTCTTCACCAACTACCAGTTCTACATCGACGAATTCATCCGCCTGGGCCACACCCAAGTGGCCGATGCGGCGGGCGACTACGAAGCTTTTGTCGAGCCCGGTAACGTCATCACACGCCGCGCCGGCAACGCTGCGAAGCCCGGCGACGAATTGGGCACGCCCCCGCCGCGCCTGCCGCAGATGCCGGCCTACCATCTGGTGCGTGGCGACAACAGTGGCATCACCATGGTCAACATCGGCGTCGGCCCCGCCAACGCCAAGACCATCACCGACCATGTGGCCGTGCTGCGCCCCCACGCCTGGCTGATGCTGGGCCACTGCGCCGGCCTGCGCAACAGCCAGCAGCTGGGCGACTACGTGCTGGCCCACGCCTACATGCGCGAAGACCATGTGCTGGACGAAGAACTGCCACTGTGGGTGCCCATCCCCGCGCTGGCCGAGGTGCAATTGGCGCTGGAACAGGCGGTGGCCGATGTCACTCAACTCAGCGGTTATGAGCTCAAGCGCATCCTGCGCACCGGCACCGTGGCCAGCACCGACAACCGCAACTGGGAACTGCTGCCCAACTTCGGCCCTGAACGCCGCTTCAGCCAAAGCCGCGCCGTGGCGCTGGACATGGAAAGTGCCACCATCGCCGCCAACGGCTTTCGCTTCCGCGTGCCCTACGGCACCTTGCTGTGTGTCAGCGACAAACCGCTGCACGGCGAAATCAAACTGCCCGGCATGGCCAACACCTTCTACCGCGAAAGGGTTGACCAGCACCTGCGCATAGGCATGCGCGCGGTGGAGCTGCTGCGCCAGGAAAGGCCGGGCAGCCTGCACAGCCGCAAGCTGCGCAGTTTTGCTGAGGTGGCGTTTCAGTAGGCGCCACGCCGCCATGACGCAGCAGGTGCAGTTTGCGCATGTCGCCTCGGGCGCGCGCATCGCCTGGGCCTCGCAGGGGCGCGGCCCGCCGCTGCTGCGCGCCGCGCACTGGATGACGAACGTCGCCCACGACCCGACGTCGCCGGTGTGGCAACCCTGGCTCAGCCGCCTGGGGCGCGAACTGCGCGTGCTGCGCTACGACGAAAGGGGTTGCGGCATGTCGGCCCCAGACGACACGCCGCTGGACCTGGACACCGCCGTCGAGGAACTGGAAGCCGTTGCCGACGCGGCCGGCTTGCAGCGTTTCGCACTGCTGGGCATCTCGGGCGGCGCGGCGTCGGCGATCGCCTACGCCGTGCGCCACCCTGATCGCGTCAGCCACCTGGTGATGCTGGGGGCCTATGCCTGCGGCACGCTGGCCGGCACGCCCAGTGCTGAGCAGGTGGCGTGGGTGGAAGCCACGGCGCGGCTGATCGAACTGGGCTGGGGCCGCGCCGGTTCACCGGTGCAGCAGTTCTTCACCGCAAGCTTGATTCCGGGCGGCACGCAGGAACAGGTGCAGTCGCTCAACGAACAGCAGCGCCTGTGCTGCGGACCCGAGCGCGCCGCCGCGCTGCTGCGTGCGCGCCTGCGGCTGGACGTGCGCACGCAGCTGGGCCAGGTGCGCTGCCCCACGCTCGTGCTGCACAGCCAGTGGGACGCCACCGTCGCGCTGGAGGCCGGCCGCTCGGTGGCGGCGGCTATTCGCGGTGCGCGCTTTGTCGAGCTGCCCAGCCGCAACCACATCCCACTGGCTGGCGAAGTGGCCTTCGACCAGTTCTGCGACGCGCTCACCCAGTTTGTGCGTGCGCCGCCGTCTGCATCGCCCGAGGCCGACGCCACCGGCACCTTCAGCCCGCGTGAACGCGAGCTGCTGGCGCTGGTGGCGCAGGGCCGTGACAACCTGCAGATCGGCGCCCAGCTGGGCCTGGCCGACAAGACGGTGCGCAATGTGCTGTCGCAGCTGTACACGCGCCTGGCCGTGGAAGGGCGGCCACAGGCGGTGGTGAAGGCGCGCGAACTCGGCTTCGGCTGATCAGGACAACTGTCCTGCCCGCTGCAGGCGGGAAGGAGCGCCGCAGGACATGCGCCCTGTAGTGGATGGCGCCTGCGCCAAGCCCAATGGAGACCTCAACCACAGCACCAGGACTCTCCATGTCTCAAAACCTCCAATCACAAATTGCTGCCGCAGCCATCGCCGCGTCGGCCCTGACCTCAAGCAGTGCACAGGCCGGCCAGGAGCCCAACTTCCACTTCGAGTCCAGCGGCACTTCGCAGGTCATCGAAGTCATCAACCCGCAAGGGCCCGTGCTGCGTTTTGCGACGCAAACCGAAGGCAGTGGCGGCTTCACGCTGACCGGCTATCTGTCGACCGATGTCGTGGACATGTCCACCGGCCAGGGCAGCGGCAACAACCGCTTCGTCGCGAGCAACGGCGACGAACTGCGGGGCAGCTTCACGGTGCAGGTGATTCCCACCGCCACGCCGGGCACGCTGCGGCTGGAAGGGCTGACCCAGTTCACGGGTGGCAGTGGCGCCTTTGCCGGCGCCACGGGCAGCGCCGGTTTTGTCGGCAGCGGCACTTTCATCAGCGAGACGCGGGCACTCGTGAATTTCGTGCATGACGGGCAGGTCAGCATGGTGCCCGAGCCCGCCTCGGCCGCGCTGCTGCTGGGCGGCCTGGCCGCCATCGGCGTGCGGGCGTCCAGGCGCAACGCCAAAGCAAACGGAAGTACCTAACGCTGACCTTCAGCGCGGCGCAGAAGCCGCCGCAGCCGCACCGGCCTGCGGGTTGATGGTGATGCCGCGCTTTTTCAGCTCGGCCACCAGCAAGGCCGCGCTGGCGTTGCCACGTTCGGCCAGGCGTTGTGTGTCTGCGGCCAGGGCGTCGAGCGAGGCACGCAGCTTGCCGGCGTTGTCCACCGTTTGCTGCTGGCCCAGGTGCGTGGCGTTCAGCGTCTCGCGTTCGCTCAACAGCAGCGTGGTCTGCCAGCCCAACACCAACAGCAGAGCCAGGCCGCCCAAGAGCAGCGGCACAAAGGCGGTATGAGGTGGCGGCGCCGGTTTGGCGGCTGGGCTGGGCATGGCCACCACGGTCTTGCTGCTGGCCGAATCTGCATGTGCATTCATGGCGGCCCCTTACTTGCGCGGTGCCGCCGCAGCGGGTGAAGCGGGTGCATTCACCGTGTAGCTGATGCCATGCTGGGCCAGCAGGGACCGCACATCCTGATCGTTGTTGCGCGCACCCAGCTCAGCCAACGCGCGCACGATTTCTTTGTACAGGCCTTCAAGTTGAACCGACTGCTGCACATAC
>JANNEX010000043.1:0-3258 GCA_031379155.1 Rubrivivax sp. | reverse complement strand
CGTCGTAGTTGAGGTAGAGCTTGCCGTCGCGGACCGTGAACTGGTCGGGCTCGACCTTGACAAGATACTCCTGGGTCATGCCGTAGGCACAGTAGCCGCCGTATTGCGGCGCGTACTTCTCGGGGTTGGCCTTGAACTGGTCAAGATGAGCCTGGCTGCTGAAATTCCACTTCGCGCCCATCCAATCGGTGCTCAGTCTGTCCTGGCCCTTCAGGGGCTTGCCCAAGGTGAAATAGGCCACGGTGTCGTAGCCGTTGATGGCGGTGTCGGTGCGGCCGCCAAAGACGCTGTTCTTGAGCGTGTTGATGGCCGGCTCGGCGGCCAGGGCCGCGCCGCTGCCCAGCAGAGCGAAGACCGTAAACATGGCGGTGGAAAGTGTCAGTGCGTGGCGGCGGTTGAAGCTGCGCATGGAGTGCTCCTCATGAGTTGATGGTGTTTGACGGTGCCCGGCGCCTGGCCAAAGTGGGCGCCGGTGCTGATGGCGTGTTGCTGGCAATAGGGTGCGAGCAGGGCAAAGTGGTGCACGGTGTGGCTGGCCACAAAAGCCAGTTCGCGGCCCAGGCTGGAATCGACGCCGAAGTGGTGTTCACCTGTCACGCCGGCCAGGCCGCGCACACGCACGGGCCTGTCCAGCAGCGCCGGCTGCCACTGCCGCAGGCTGCTGCGCAGCCTGTGCAAGCGCTGGCGTGCCAGCGTGGGGCTGATCTCCAGTGCCAGGTCGCGCGCACGCCCGTCGTAGTCGGCAAAACCAGGTTGCGCCGGAAACACCAGTGCGTCGTAGTGTTCGATGACGTGGCGCAGATGGCTGCCCGCCGCGCCCGCGTAGGCGGGCTGGCAGGGGCCGTCGTGCGCGGCCACCAGGGCCAGCGCTTGCGCTATGAGTTGCTGGTTGAAGGCCAGCAGCCCCCCGTGGCTGTGCGCTGCGCTGCTGGCTGGCATGGCGCTGTGTTCCTGCTGTGTTCCCGCTGTGTTTACAGCGACGCCATGGTCATGGCCAAAGCGCGCAGGCCGGCCATGCGGATGCTGTCCAGCTGCGCTTGTGTCGGTGACTTGCTGCGCTCGTGGTGTTCAAACCCACCCACGCGAATGGCTTCGGCCAACTCGGCGCGCACTTGGGCGCGGGTCAGGCCTGCGCCTTGGCTGGGTGCGGCCACCGACAGCTCGCCTTGGGCGATGAGGCCGGCAGCGCGTGCCTGCTGGGCTTGCGCCAGCACAGCAACGCGGCTGACGCTGGAAGTCAGCGCGACGGGATAGTCGTAGTCCACTTCTGCGGCCTGCGCGCTGGCAGTGGCGAAGCCGGCGGCTGCGATGGCCAGGGTGGCAGCGAAAAGAGTCTTGGCGAACATGATGGGTTTCCTTGAAGGCCAGGTTGGACAGGCTTAACTGGGCCGTCAGGGGCTGCTGGCTCTTTGTGGCGCAACCTCTTTCGGATAAAGCTCTGTCGCTGCCGGAGCCCGCGCTTTACAGCGCTTTTTGGGTGGTGCCCGCCGCTTCCAAATGGTTAGCCGAGCGTGACCTGGCTGTGAGCTTTGTAAGCGCTGGCCAAGCCGCTTCAGTCGGTGGCTGGGTACAGCGGCGTGAGCTGCTTTTCACGCCTGTAGCCACGCAAGAAGTCGCGCCAGCCCATGGTCTTGAAACCGCGCGCGCGGTTGGCCGCGCCAATCTCGAACAGCCAGCGGTACTGGCGCATGAGGTCGCGCCAGGCTTGCAGCAAGCCGGTGCGGCGGTCCCAGATGTGGGTGCTTTCTGCGCCGGCGCCATTGGCTTCCACGATGGTGAAGCTGTGGCCCAGTTGCACGTCGGCAAAGCGCTCAAAACGCACGTCAAAACGGCCGAAGTGAAATTCAGGCAAGGCTTTGGCGATGGCATCAAAGCGCGCTTCCATCTCGGCCGTCACCAGGTGCGTGCCATTGCGAAAGATGGCGCCGCGGCTGTGGCTGCCGGCGAAGGCCAGGCGCACCGGCTGGCCAGGTGCTGGCACATCGTCCAGCCGCGCGGCGTGGCGCTTGAGGTAGAGGTGCGACAGCGCGCCCGCACGCGGGTCGGCCATGATCAGTTCGCGCAGCGTGTGCTGGCCGTCGCCAGTGACGTAAGGAAAATACTTGAGCGTGATGGAGACGATGCGGCCACTGGACTGGCCCGGGCGGCGCACATAGAAGATGCCGGCTTCGCCTTCAAAGGGCACCAACTGTTGCAGCAAGTAGGTGGCGCCGGGCGGGAAGGCCTTGATGTAGGCCAGCAGATCATCAGCACTGCGCACCAGCTTGACGCCGACACCGCGGCAGCCCAGGTCGGGCTTGGCCACCACGGGCAGGGCCAGGCTGGCGCTGGCCAAGGTGGCCAGCGCGGCGTCGCGTTCAGCTGCCGTGTCGGGGCCTGCAGCCTCGGGCCGCTGCACACGCACAAATGGCGCCGTCCACTGCGGCACATGTTGCATGGCCAGGGCCAGGATGTCGGCCTTGGACTCGCCAAAAAAGCCGCCGCCCGGAAACGAGGGGTTGGCCACCGTGGGCAGCAGCACGCTGCGGTGGCGCAGCATGAGCCAGCCGGCGTAGGCCATCACCGGCGGGTAAAAGGCCCACATGGGCCAGAACTCGAAGAAACTGAGCGGCGCGCCTTCTTGAGAAAAACTGGGCATGCCCTGGTGCGGGCGAACGTTTGAGTTCAGTGGCATCGTGTTCATGGTGCGGGGCGCGGTGTGCGTTGGCGGATGTGGCGCAGCAGGGGCACGGCCAAGGCCAGCACGATGACCGGCAGTGCCACGGCCACGGCCGGTGGCAGACCCAGGGTGTGGGCCAGGGCTTGGCCGATGGCGGCACTCAAGGCGTACAGGCCCAGCGTCCACAGCAGCACGGCCACCAGCACCCAGGCGGTGAAGGGCGCGATGGGCACGCGCAAAAAGCCGCTGGAGGTGTAGGTGGCCAGGCGCAGGCCGGGGATGACACGGGCCAGCAGTACGGCACTGGGCAGGCGGCTTTGCAACTGCTGCTGCACCCAGGCGGTTTTTTCGCCGACAAAACGGCGGCGCAGCCAGGCCACACGGCGTGCCGCCAGGCCCAGCGCGTACAGGCCCAGGTCACCCGCTGCAATGCCACCGGCTACAGCCAGCAAAGACAGCGGCCAAGAGATCAAGCCCTGCGCGGCCAGCGCCACGCCGGCGGCGATGGCCAGGTCTTCCAGCAACAGCGTGGTCAGCGCCAGCGCCAGCGCAATCACGCCGGGCGATGCCATGCCTTGCAGTGCGGCCGTGAACCAGGC
>JANNEX010000440.1:0-5412 GCA_031379155.1 Rubrivivax sp. | reverse complement strand
GCGTTTTCACTCATGGCCGATGCGCTGCGCGACGCGCTCGACCCCAAACTTCGTGGGCTGGAATGACCATGCTGTTGTCTATCCAAGACCTCAAAGTCGCCTTTCGCATGGGCAAGGGCGTGCGCGCCGAAGCGGTCAAGGGTGTGTCTTTTGACATCCCCGAAAACACCACGGTCGCGCTGGTGGGCGAATCGGGTTCGGGCAAAAGCGTGACGGCGATGTCGGTGCTCAACCTGCTGCCCGACAACGCCGAGCGCAGCGGGCGTGTGCTGTGGCAAGGCAAGGACTTGCTGCACAGCACGCTGCCTGAATTGCAAGCCTTGCGCGGCCGAGAAATCGCCTGCGTCTTTCAAGACCCCATGAGCTCGCTCAACCCGGTGTTCACCATCGCCGTGCAGTTGTGCGAGCCCTTGATGAAGCACATGGGCCTGGGCCGCGCGGCCGCGCTCAAACGTGCTGAAGAGTTGCTGCAAGAGGTCGGCATTCCTGAGCCCAAGCGCCGCCTGGACAGCTATCCGCATGAGATGTCGGGCGGCCAGCAGCAGCGCGTGATGATCGCCATGGCGCTGTCGTGCGAGCCCAAGCTGCTGATTGCCGACGAGCCCACGACGGCGCTGGACGTGACCATACAGCGCCAGATTCTTGAGCTATTGGGCAAGCTCAAAACCAGCCACCGCATGAGCGTGCTCTTCATCAGCCATGACCTGGGCCTGGTGGGTGAGATTGCCGACAGCGTGGTCGTCATGCGCCACGGCATCATCCGCGAACAAGGCCCTGTGGCCGGCATCTTTGAAGCGCCCAAAGACGACTACACCAAGGCGCTGCTGGCCTGCCGGCCCAGCCTGGAAGGCAACCCGGCGCGCCTGCTGGTCATCGACGACCACATAGCCGGGCGCAGTGCGCAACAGCAGGGCAAAGCCAAGGACGCCAACGCCCCCGTGGTGCTGCAAGTGCGCGCCCTGGCCAAGAGCTTTTGGCTCAAGAGCGGCCTCTTTGGCAAGCGCGAATTCAAGGCCGTGCAAAACGTCAACTTCGAGTTGAAAAAGGGCCACACCCTGGGCGTGGTGGGCGAATCGGGTTCGGGCAAAACGACCATGGGCCTGACGCTGCTGCGGCTGCATGAACCCACCGGCGGCGAGGTCATCTTCGACGGCAAGAACCTGCTCAAGCTGACCGCCCATGAACGCCTGGCCATGCGCCGGCGCATCCAGATCGTCTTTCAAAACCCCTATGCCAGCCTGAACCCGCGCTTCACCATTGGCCAGACCCTGGTCGAGCCGATGGCCATTCACGGCATCGGCAAAGACCTGGCAGAACGCGAAACGCGCGCGCGCACGCTGCTGGAAAAGGTGGGGCTGGATGGCCGCGCTTTTGGCAAGTACCCGCATGAATTCAGCGGCGGCCAGCGCCAGCGCGTGGCCATTGCGCGCTGCCTGACGCTGAACCCCGAAGTGCTGGTGCTGGACGAAGCCGTGAGCGCTCTGGACGTCAGCGTGCAGGCGCAAGTGCTCAACCTGCTCAAGGACTTGCAAGACGAGTTTGGTCTGAGCTATGTCTTCATCAGCCACGACCTGGCCGTGGTGCGTTTTATCAGCGACGAAGTGCTGGTCATGAAAGACGGCGTGGTGGTGGAGCAAGCGCACACGGCGCAGATTCTGGCCGCGCCCAAAGAGGACTACACCAAGCGTTTGTTGGCGGCCATTCCACGCGGCTACCGGGCGGCGGCATAGCGGCTCATGCAGCGGCTCATGCAGCGGCTCAAGCTGTCGCTTCTCCAGCCGATAAGTCAGAAGCGTTTCGCGGTTTGACTGCGGCGGTATTCCTTGCCGTTGCTCAATCTGCAAGGAGCCTTTGACATGCCCAATACCTTGTACGTCACCTCCGGTTCTGGCAACAGCTTCAAGCCCGCGCTGCTGCTGCGCCAGACCGAACGCCGCTGCGCCATGGCCTACATCAACGTGCTGTCAGGAGAAAGCCGCCAGCCGCCTTTCCTGGCCATCAACCCGCGTGGCCAACTGCCTTATCTGGTGCTGGAAGACGGGCGCGGCATTGGTGAGTCCAACGCCATCGCCTGGTGGGTGGCCGAGGGCACATCGCTGATGCCGGCCGACGCCGCCAGCCGCGCCCAGGCCGTGCAGTGGATGATCTTTGAGCAGACATCGCTCGAGCCCAATATCTCACCCGCGCGTTTTTTCACCCACATCGTGCCGGACCAGAAAGAGGCGCACGCCGCCGACATTCCACGTTGGCTGGACAACGGCCACCGCGCGCTGGGCGTGCTGGACGCGTATCTGGACCAGCGCGAATTCATCACCGACCACGGCTACAGCGTGGCCGATGTCGCCGTCTATGGCTACACCCACCTGGCAGAAGAAGGTGGCTTTGAGCTGTCACGTTTCCCGGCCGTGGGGCGCTGGATGCAGCGTGTGCGTGGCACGCCGGGCTATGCCGACATCGGCACCGTGCTGGCCGGCTGAGTGAGCTCCACACCCGACCTCGACCAGCGGCAGCAGCGCTACGAAGCGCTGAACCTGCTGGGCCAGCCGGTGTGGATTTTCGACATCGACCTGCGCCGCGTGCACTGGGCCAACAGCGCCGCGCTGCTGATCTGGGACGCGCCTTCGCTGCAAGAACTGTGTGCGCGCGACATGGGCCGCGACATGTCGGAATCGGTGTCGCGCCGCCTGGCCCAGTACCAGGCTGACTTTGTCTCGCACAGCGCGGCCTTCAACGAGCAGTGGACGCTGTACCCGGGTGGCAAGCCGGTGTCGCTCAACGTCAAGTTCAGCGCCCACCGTTTGCCCGACCAGCGCATGGCCATGCTGTGCGAAGCGCGTGCGGCGGCCGTGGAAGAGCCCGAGTCTTTGCGTTCGGTGGAAGCCTTGTTGCACACGGCAGTGATGATCTCGCTCTACGGGCTGGACGGCCGGCCGCTGTACCGCAACCCGGCGGCACGGGCTTCCGTGCGCACGCTGGACGAAACGCTGGAAGCACGCATTGTCGACGCGCCTTCGCTGCTGGCTTTGCAGCGTGCCTTGGCAGAAAGCGGCGTGGCCACGCAGACCCTGGCGGTGCGTACCGCGCAAGGCCAGCGCTGGCATGAAATCTCTGCGCGCCGCTGCCGCGACGCCGTCACCGGGCAAGACGCGGTGCTGGTCAGCGAAGCCGATGTCAGCGCCATCAAACGCACCGAAGCGCACGCCCAGTTCCTGGCCCTGCACGATTCACTGACTGGCCTGCCCAACCGCAACCACGTCATGCATCGCTTCACCGAAGCGGTGCAGCAGATCAGCGCCGCCGGCCAGCAAGCAGCGCTGATGTTCATTGACCTGGACCACTTCAAGGACGTCAACGACACCCTGGGCCACGCTGCCGGCGACGCGCTGCTGGTGGAAGTGGCGCGCCGCCTGCGCGGTGCTGTGCGCGGCGGTGACCTGGTGGCCCGGCTGGGTGGTGATGAGTTTCTCATCCTCATGGTGTCGCAGGACATTCGCAGCGAAGTCGACCGCGTGCGCCTGCGCCTCATGCGCACGGTGGCCGAGCCGGTGATGGTGCATGGGCACTCGGTGCGCGTGACGCCCAGCATGGGTGTCAGCCTGTACCCACAAGACGGCGCCGACGTGGAGACTTTGCTGCGCAATGCCGACCTGGCCATGTACACCGCCAAAGAACGTGGCCGCAACGACCTGGCCTTTTACGAGCCCGGCATGTCTGACGCTTTGCACAGCCGCACGGCACTCGAAGCCGAGGTGCGCTTGGCCTTCGAGCGCCACGAATTTGAGGTCTTCTACCAGCCCATCGTTGACGTGGCCAGCGGCCGCACCGTGGGCGCCGAAGCGCTGGCGCGCTGGCGCCACCCGCAACGCGGCTTGGTGCCGCCCGACGTCTTCATCCCGGTGTGCGAGAGCACAGGGCTTATCCGCGAACTGGGCGCTTTTGTGTTTGGCACGGCGGCACGCCAGCAGGCGGCGTGGAGCAAAGCAGGGCATAAGCTGCGTGTCTCGGTCAACCTGTCGGCGCGCCAGATGCGCCAAAGTGAGCTGCTGCCCGACCTGGCGCAGGCGCTGCAAGCCTCGGGCGCCGAAGCGCACCACATGCAGCTGGAAATCACCGAGTCGATGCTGTTGGGCCACGACGAGGCGCTGATGCAACTGCTGCGCTCCGTCGAGGCCATGGGCCTGAGCATTGCGCTGGACGACTTTGGCACCGGTTACTCCAACCTGGCCTACTTGCAACGCTTTCCCATCAGCACGCTGAAGATTGACAAGACTTTCATCCAGAGCATCGACAACAACCGGCCGTTGGCCGAGATGATCGTGTCCATGAGCCGCCTGATGCGCCTGACCGTCGTCGCCGAAGGTGTTGAAACCGCCGAACAATTCAACTGGGTGCGCGCCCAGGGCATAGAGCTGTGCCAGGGCTACCTGTTTGCGCGGCCCATGCCGGCGGCGGAGTTTTCAGCCCAGCTGGCACTGGCGTCCCTGCGTTTACTCAAACTGGCCTGACAAAGCCGCTGTCCACCCAGCGCGTGGCGCTGGCCACGGTGAGCTTGAAGTTGGCGTCCACCTTGAGCTGCGCCACCCGCTCACCTTGGGCGTTAGCTGCGGACAGCAGCGCGTGTGGCTCCATCTCGTCGGGCACGATGTCCAGCGTGATTTGCCAGCGCGCGCGGGTGTGGTCAGTGCCGTTGCCGGTGCTGCTGCTGATGTCCAACGATTTGTGCAGCGTGGCGTGCAGGTGCTGCTCGTGCCGGCGGACAACTTCAGACGCCGTTTTCACCAGCGTGTTGAAGGCGTTCACATCCAGCGGTTTGGGGTTTTTCTTGTCGCGCCCCATCGTCCACGGGCCCACCAGCGCGGGCTCGTCCTGGCCGGCCAGCAGCATTTCCACCGCCCAGCCTTCGTCGTCGGGGTTTTTGATGACGCGTGCGGTCCAGCCGTTGTCGGCCCACAGGCGGTCTTGTTTGATGGTCTCGGTCATGGCGGCAGTGTGCGCAGTTGTTGTGAAAGGCCTTGCAGCATGCTGGCGCGGCGCAAGGTGCAGCGCAGCCCCAGCTTGCGCTCGAGCACGGCGTTGGAGAATTTGGAATCGCTTTGGCGTCTGCGGCACAGCCAGAACAGCTCAGTGCCGGCGCAGTCAAAGTCGTCAATGTCGCTGCACAGGGTCGTCAAGGCCGTGCTCTATTCTGGCGTTAGTGGTTGGGGCAGGAAGATGACGTTGCCGCTGTTGATATAGGTCTGCACATCGGCCAAACCCAGGGCGCGGCAGTGTTCGGCCAGGGCGGCCATTTTCAGGAAGCGGCCACCGACATTGATGGCGCGCAGGAAGGCAACGCAGTAGGGCAAGCAAACCGCCGTTTCAAATCGCAATTTCAAACCGCCACGATGGCAATGCTGCGCGCCCGCAACTGGC
>JANNEX010000389.1:0-7920 GCA_031379155.1 Rubrivivax sp. | reverse complement strand
CCGTATGAACGTGCTTGCCAGATTGCCTGGTACCTGAAGCAGGCCAAGCCCAAGTCCAAGCTGCTGGTGCTGGACGCCAACCCCGACATGGTGTCCAAAAAGGGCCTCTTCACCAAAGCCTTCAGCGAAGACTACGCCGGCATCATCGAGTACCGCAATTCGGCCGTGGTCAACGAAGTGGACGCGCGCAACAAGGCCTTCAAGACCGAATTTGGCGACACCATCAAAGGCGACGTGCTGAATCTGATTCCGCCCATGCGCGCTGGCAACATCGCGCGCCAGGCCGGCGTCATCACGGCCAACAACCGCTGGTGCGGCGTGGACTGGCGGTCAATGGAAAGCACGGCCGTGAAAAACGTGCACGTGCTGGGCGACAGTACCTTGGCGGCCGCCGCCATGCCCAAGTCAGGCCACATGGCCAACCAGCATGGCAAGGCCGCAGCGGCAGCCATCGTCGAGCTGCTGAGCGGCCGCCCAGCCACGCCGCAGATGATGGCCAACACCTGCTACAGCTACGTCAGTGACAGCCAGGCCGTGCATGTCTCCAGCGTGCACCGCTGGGTGCCTGAGAAGAACACGCTGGAGCCCGTGGCGGGTGCCGGTGGCTTGTCCAGCGCCGACCGCAAGGTGTGGCAGCAAGAAGGGGTTTACGCCTGGGGTTGGGCTGAGGCTATCTGGGCTGACATGCTGGGGTCTTGAAGCAGCGCGGCGGGCCCGGCCCGCCGCTGCTTCAACCCATCGCCATCAAGCCTTGCGCGCCGTGCACACGGTGTCGTACCAGCCCTGCATGCCCACCAGCGGCGACGGGTAGATGGGCAAGATGGCGTTGATGTTGTAGCCCACGCCCAAGCCGTTGCCAGAGCCCGTCAAGCGCGACCACAAACCCTGGCCGGCGCCCCACCACATGTCTTGCGACAAGTCCTGGTCCTCGGCGATGACCTTGTCGTCAAAGCCAGCAAAGTCTTCACGCGGCCCACGCTTGCCATTGCCGGCGCGGCCGTGTTCGAGGTTGCCCAGGCTGTTGGACAAGGCAATCACTTTGGGGTGAATGCCTTCGGTCACGTAGACCGGCACCCGCACCGTGCCAATCGCTTCACCGACTTTGCCCGTGGCATGTTTGTAGGCATGCGCGGCACCGCGCCAGGTGGTGATTTCCACCAAGTCGCCCGTCTTCAAACCCCGCTCCTGCGCCGCTGAGGTGTGCATCCACAGAGGGTTGTGGTGCACGATCTCGGTCAGGTACTTTTGCGACGCCGTGCGGCCCTGCGTGTGCACGTTCCACTTGAAGGTGGCCAGGTGCAGCTGGTCCTTGCCCATGCCTTCAATCGACGGCACCGCAAACCAGCCCGGCATGCCCGCGCCATAAGGTTCAGGGAAGGCCAGCGCCTTGGCGGCATCGGCCACGTCCTGACTGAAAACCTGGAACTTGCGCGACGGCGTGGCAAAACCGCGCCGCGCCTTGCCACCTTGCATCACACCCACGGCCTGCTCTTTGCCGTCAGCACCCATGCGCCAAATGGTCTGCGTGGCTTCGTCCACGCGCGTGTTGCGCAACTGCTCAGGCTTGAGTTCCCAGCTGTACAGCTGCAAGTAGGGTGGCTTGCTCATGTCTTGCCACACGCCGTGCGCCTTCATGTAGGCAAAGCCATCTTCGCCCACGATCTTCGTCAAGCCGGCGCAACGCTGGCGCATCCAGTCTTCATGGTCCTTGAACTGAAAGTACTTGGCGGTCTCGGGCGAGATGCGTTGGCCCAGGTCAATCAGCACAACGACAAAGCTCTTGCAGTCGGCCGGCGGCGGCACCATGGGTTGGCGCAGCGTCACGTAGTCGCGCAGCGCCATGTTGTTGCGCGTATCAAAACCCCAGCGCTCCATGTAGCTGGCGTCTGGCAAGATCAGGTCGGCGTAATGCGCCGTTTCGCTGTACACCACGTCAGAGCACACATGGAAGGGAATCAGCTTTTCGTCCTTCAACACTTCGACGGCCAGGCTGCGGCCCTCGGGCCAGGTTTGCGGTGCCGCTAACGTATAAGTGATGTAGACCTGGAGCTTGCCGCGCCCCTGCTTCAAGTAGTCATAGACGATCTGCCCCACCTTCATGCGCTGCCACTTGTTGGCCAGCGGCCATTCGGGCGGGTTTTCGATGGCGCTTTGGGCCTTGGCTGCGGCCGGCTGCGGCTGCGGCTGCGGAAAAACACGCGGTGGCACCCGCGTGGGCTCTTCGCCGTAGCAATAGCCGCCAGGCTGGCCAATGCTGCCCACAATGGCGTTGAGCAGAATCACCGCGCGGTCATTGTTAAAGCCGTTGTAATGCGCCGATGAACCGCGGTTGGTAAAGGCCACACAATGCGGGCGCTGCGCCGCAAATTCCAGCGCCATGCGGCGAATGTCGGCGGCCGGTATGCCCGACAGCGACTCGGCCCACTCTGGTGGGTAGGCCTTGAGCCAGGTCTGCAACTCTGCGGCTTTGACGTTGCTCCAGTCGTCCAAAAAAGCGCGGTCGGCCTGGCCGGCTTCCATGATGCAGTGGCCCATGGCCAATGCAATGGCGCCTTCGCTGCCCGGGTTGGGCGCCCACCACTCGTCACTGCGGCCGGCCGTGTTGGACAAGCGCACATCAAAAGTCACCAGCTTGGCGCCGTTGTCAAAACGGCCGCGGATCATGCGCTTGGCCACATGGATGGCGCCTTGATGCGCTTCGTAGAAATTGGAGCCAAAGTTCAGGATGTATTTGGTGCGTTCGCCGTCGGGCGACTCCCAATCGGTCTCACCCAAACACACGTAATTGGCCGCGCGTTTGTTGCTGGAACAAATGGCGCGGTGGTTGAACAGCGAAGGCGAACCAATCGCGTTCAAGAAGCGTCCCATCTCTTCGGCCAAACGCGAACGGCCAATGTGGATGGCCACCTCTTCGGGCTTGCCTTCGTCCATGGCCTTGCGTATGCGCGGCACCATCAGCGCATAAGCGTCTTCCCAGCTGATGCGCTTCCACTGACCACCACCGCGTGGCCCCACGCGTTGCAATGGGTACAACAAACGGTCGGCATAACTGTTGATGGTGGGGCCGCTTTGGCCCTTGGCGCACAGGCTCTTGCCATTGTTGGGGTCTTCGGGGTTGCCGCCCACTTTGACCAACTGGCCGTCAATGACGTAGCCCTGAATGCCGCATACCGTGGAGCAATTGAGGCACACGCTTTTGACAATGGTGGCGCGTGAGTAGTCGTTCTTCAAACGGCCTTTGCCATTGGCGCGGCGCTGCGCCTTGCGCTGGCCGATCAGGTTGCGGGTGGTGGCGGCCTGTGCATCGCCTGGTACCAGGCTAATGGTCTGGCCCACGGCCAGGCTGCCCAATGCGCTGATGCCACCTTGGACCATGCGGCGGCGCGACGTTGACGTCGGTGTCTTTTTCATGCGGCGCTCCTCAAGCCTTGCTGGGTTTCATCCACACCACGCGCTGCGCGGGTGGGGTGTGGCTTTGCAGCTGCGTCCAGGTTTCAATCTCGTAAGAGAAGGGGTCGTGCACACGGCCTTTGGGCACCTTGGCTTCCATGGCCACGTGGTGGCCGCGGTAGCTGACACGCGGCAGCGTTTTTTCTTCGGGCTTGAGCACCTTCAACTCGGGCCCACGCTTGGCCACGAAGCGCGAGTAGGGCGAATCAGGGTCATTGGCGTCGCCAAAATGAAAGACCTCGGCAGGACAGGTTTCGACACAGGCCGGCTCCATGCCAACGTCCAGCCGGTGCGAACAGAAATCGCATTTGTCGGCAATGTCGTTGTCGTCGCAACCGATGGCGCCGTAGGGGCAGGCCGCTTCACAAGAACCCAGGTGTTCACAGCGGTCGGGGTCGACACGGATGATGCCGTCGGCGCCTTTCAGAATCGCCGTGCGGTCACAGGCCTTGAGGCAAGGCGTGTCTTCACATTGCATGCACAGTGTGGGCAAGAAGTGGCGTTTGACTTTTGGGAAAGTGCCTTCGTCCAGGTAGTAGACCTTGGTGCGAAAGCGGCCCAGCGGCACGTGGTTTTCCACCTTGCAGGCCACGCTGCATGCGTGGCAGCCAATGCAGCGTTCAGTGTCCAGCGCCATGCGCCAGTTGGCGCTGCGGCCGGTCTTGGGGTTGGGTTGGGTTTCAGCGACGGCCATGGGTGCCTCCGCTGCTGGGTATTCCTGGGCAGCTGGCCTGGTGACCAACAAGTCCGACGACAACGCGGCGCGTGCGCGAGCGGGAAGGGATGAGCATGTGCAACTCCAGAGTTAGGTCGGTAATGACCGACGCGGCCGACAATGGCCGGCCCCACTCTAGCGTTGACTGCCTGGCGCTGCCAGGTTGGCGCAGCGCGGGTGTGGCCTTTCAGGGCCTGTCAGTGACAGTCAGTGACTGTCGCTGACTATCAGGGCCGCAGCCGCGGCGCGCTGGCCAGCACCTTGGCCAACTCAGCCTTCCAGTGCACGGCACTGCCGGTGGTGCCGTGGCCCACTGTCTGCGCGCTGCCGGGTATGACAAAGATGCGCCCACCCCTGACACGCTGCATCTCGCGCTCCAGCACACCCAGCTCAGGCGGGTTGCGTTCATCGTCGGCCGAGTTGATGGCCAGCAGCAGGCCTTGGATCTTGTCCAACGCGGGCGCAGGGTTGTAGTCGCGCGAAGAGTCCCACTGGTAGAGCACATCGTTGGCGTCGGCGGTGAAGGGCGCGGCCAGGCGTGCGTCCAGCAATGCATCGGCCTTGGCGCGTGTGGGCCCGGCGTTGTACAGCGCCAGGTTGCCGCCATTGGTGGCCAGGCCGTAGAACACCGAAGCGACGCGCGCGCTGGCCGGCTGCTGGGTGTAGTTGCCACCCATCCACGCCGGGTCATTGCGGATCGAATCAACGATGAGGCGGCGCAGCATCCAGTTGCGCCCCGCCATCTCCACCGGCAGCGAAGCCATAGGCACGGCCACGTCAGCAAAGCCCGGGTACATCTGCGCAAACAACCAGGTCTCCATGCCGCCCATGGAGTTGCCCAGCACCAGTCGCAAACGGCTCAGCTTCAAGTGCTCAGTCAGCAGCCGGTGCTGCGCCACCACCATGTCTTCATAGGTGTACTTGGGAAAGGCCGCGCGCAGGCCATCAGAAGGCTTGCTGCTGCGGCCATGACCGATGGCGTCGGGCAGGATCACGTAGTAGCGCGTGATGTCCAGCGCCTGGCCGGGGCCAAACAGCTCGCCACCGAAGTTGGGGGTTAGCAAAGTAGCACCCGAGCCTGTGGTGCCGTGCATCAGCAGCACCGGCTCGCCGCTGGGGTCACCCAGGGTGCGGTAGTGCAAGCGCAGCTCGGGCAGCACTTCGCCCGAGCGGAAGCGGAAGTCGCGGACGGTCCAGCTGGCTTCTTTGGCGGCTGGGGTTGGGGTGGGGGACTGGGCTTGGACGTGTGTTGTCGCCAGACCAAAGAGCAAGAGCAAGGTGAACAACAAGCCAAGTGCTACAGGCTGCAACGGGCGCGGGCGGTGCGCAGAAGAGAGTTTGGGCATGGGCCACCTACAAGAAGCCGGGACGCTGGCATTATTCAACCCGACGGCAGTGGCGCTGCTTATCGCTTACACGCCGCTCCAAAGTGTGGTGACCCTTTGGCCACCATGAAACAGCCGTGATTGTGTTGAACTCCGATGTGTTTGTGCTTGCTTGCCTTGGCCTAGGCGCCTGGACAGGAGCGGCGTGGGCTTGCCTGCGCGGCCTCCGCCTTGCGTTCGTGGCAACGGACTTTCTGGCCGGGTGCCAAGACGGGCCTGCAAAATTCCTTTCAGCCCACGCTCACCATTGCGGTCAGCGCCCGGCGCGCGATTTCAGTCCCGACCCCGCTTGGCCAGACGCCGAACGGCAAGCCCAGCAGACGGCTCATTGCACGCCGCGCAGGGACTTTGCGGCGATCAGGTCGGGAGAAGAAGTTTTCGAGTGTGGCAATATCGCGTAATGTGATAGCGTCAATCTCGTTTCGAAATTCCGGCGTGAACATATGCGCCAAGTCACCGCTTGGGAGTGCCCGCACGTGACCATCAGTCAGGACGAACGCGAGTTCTTCATCGCGCTGGGCGCACGCATCGCCGGGCTGCGCAAGGGCAGCCAGATCACTCAGGTGCAGCTGGCCCAGACGCTGGGGATTTCGCAGTCAACGGTCAACGCCTACGAGTTCGGGCACCGGCGCGTGCCAGTGTCCACGCTGCCCCTGCTGGCGCGAACGCTGGGGGTGAGCGTCGAGGAGTTGATCGGCGAGAACCCCAGCCAGGAGCGCAAGCAGCGCGGGCGCACACCGAAGCTGACACAGCACATGGAGCGCATCAGCGCACTGCCCAATACGCAGCAGAAGTTCGTGATGCAGATGATCGAGATGGCGTTGGCCCAGGCCGCCACGCAAGGCGCGGCGCGGTGACGGTGCTGTAGCCGCTCATCGGCAGCCGCATCCTCACGCTGCGTGAGCAGCGAGTGATGCTCGATGCCGACCTGGCCGATCTCTACGGCGTGGCCACCAAGGTGCTGGTGCAGGCGGTCAAGCGCAACCTGGTGCGCTTCCCGGGGGATTTCATGTTTCAGCTGTCGGCCGAGGAGTGGGAGGCTTTGAGGTCACAGTCTGTGACCTCAAACGCCGGTAGCCCACCCGGTCGTGGCGGCCGGCGCACCGCGCCCTATGCCTTCACCGAGCAGGGGGTGGCGATGCTGTCCTCGGTGCTGGGCAGCCCGCGCGCCATCGCGGTGAACATCGAGATCATGCGCACCTTCGTGCGCGTGCGGGCGCTGGCGGCCACGCACGGCGACCTGGCCAAGCGGCTGGCCGAACTCGAAGACAAGACCGAAGCCCTGGCCATGAACCACGACACCTTCAGCCGCAACACCCGAGCCCAGCTCAAGAAGGTGTTCGACGCGCTGCGCGAACTCATGACGCCGCCCGATCCGCCCAAGCGGCCTATCGGGTTCATCAACCCAGAGGACCAGGGCAGCAAGAAGGCCTCGGGAGCAAAAGGCAAGACGTGACCTAGACGTGACCCCAGCGGCTCGGTCACTCCGCCTCGCCAGGTCGGAGTCCGAACTCGTTGCGAATCAATGTCGACGCCCCGTGCGCAACGAGGAAGGAGTAGACATCTTCGTGTCGCTTCATCTTCGCGTGGTGGAGAGCCGTACACCCCATGTCGCCGATCTGATCAACATCGACGCCAGCGCGTACCAACAGTCCGACCGTGTCGAGGTCACCGGCACGCGCTGCGATGTGCAACAGGCTATCCCCGGTTGGATCTACAAATGTCAACGGGTCAATGGGCTCATCGAGATCGTCCGACTGATACTCGCGCAACTGCGAATACTTGTCTCTGATAGCCCGCCCCTCTTCAGCAGTCAGGGACATTTGCAGTCTCTCTCTACGCGCTTCTGCGCTTTCTTCACCGCTTGCTCTGATTGGCTGATTGCATTGCTATGGTCCTGTGCGCCGAGCGGCACCCACTTGGCATCCCAGGCCCTCCTGGCGTTTAGCAAATCTTGCTCGCGCTTCAGGCGCCAGCGCGCTTCCTCACATGGATCCATGCCCGGAGGCATTGGAGCGCTGTAGCTGTCCTTGTACGACTGCCAATCTCGATTGGCCTCTGGGTTGTTGAACCATCCTCTGGCTTCCATCCAATTCTTCGCGGCGTCGCGACACCCTGGAGAGAAGTAGCAACCAACAACCACAAGCGGTACGCCGATTGCGATTCCCTGAGCGACTTGCAGCCCTTCGGGATCCGTATAACTGAGCGGGTTCCCCCCGGACATATGCGTAAATGATCGGCCCCGACGACCATGCGTCGTAGCCAGGGCGGATTTCCCTAGACGCATCAATGGGTTGCAGGGCGATGAAGAAGATGGGCCTCCGGTGGTCGAGAGAATTTTGCGTAGAGGCACATTTTGGCTGCGCGCCC
>JANNEX010000314.1:0-22659 GCA_031379155.1 Rubrivivax sp. | reverse complement strand
CTTTGCGGCCGAGCTCAAGCAGCGCCTGACACAAACCGAAGGCAGCAGCGCCTGGATGCTGCCCTTGATGGTGGTGGCTGGGCTGCTGGCAGCACTCGCGGCCTGGTTGGCTTGGCGTTTGGGCCGTGCGCAAACAGCCAGGCAGCAAGGCTGGCGCGAAGCCGCCCACGCGCGTCCCGCAGCCGAGACCCTGGACCCCAGCCCCAGCCGGCAGCCCACCGCGCCGGTGCCCTTTGTCACCACCCAGCTCAAGCCTGCGAGCAGAGCTGCCGACGGCCCGTCACCAGCCTCGGCGCGGGGCCGCACGGCGCCGGCCTGGCCACCGCCTGCACCCCCAGTGGCCTGGCCGCCCGCCAATTCCACGCTGCCGCCTGATCTGCCTGCTGAAACCCAGGTGCCGGCCGAGTTGAACGAGCGCACCGAGCCGCTGCCCGCCCACCTGCGCAGCGAAGACGGTGCGCCGCGCGACGTGTCGATTGAAGAGCTGATTGACCTGGAGCAACAGGCAGAATTTTTTGTCGTGCTGGGCCAGGACGAAGCGGCCATTGACCTGCTGGCCGAACACCTGCGCAGCACTGGCGGTGGCAGCCCTTTGCCCTACTTGAAGCTGCTGGAAATCCACCGCCGCCGCAACGACCACGAAGCCTACGAGCGCATGCGTTCGCGCTTCAACCAGCGCTTCAACGCCTATGCGCCCGAGTGGGGTGTGGACCTGGGCCACGGCCGTGCGCTGGACGACTATGCGGGCGTCATTCCGCGCTTGCAGCAGGTCTGGCCGCGCCCGCTGGACGCCATGGCCGAGCTCGAAGCGCTGCTCTTTCGCAAGTCGCGCGGCGAACTGTTTGACCTGCCGGCCTACCGCGAAGTGCTGTTCCTGTATTCGTTGGCGCGTGACTTGATGGACCGTTCGGCGGTGGACACTGGCAATGTTGACCTGCTGCTGCCCATCGCCGACGGTAGCGAATTTGGCAGCACGGCGCCATCGCCCTACCTGGGCCTGGAGCGCGATGCTTTCCGCGACACCCAGGTGCCCGACGACAAGCCCACCGGCCCGGTGGACTTTGACGTCTCGGCGGCCGAAAGGGCGACCAGCATCTTTGACCTGCTGGACGAAAAGACGCAGCCCTTCCCGGGGCCCCGCCCTCCCTAGTCGCGCCTAGATTTTTTCCAGGCGCTGCAACGCCGATTGCAGCGTGCTGTCTTGTTTGGCAAAACACAGGCGCGCCAGGCGCTGCTCAAAACCGTCGGCGTAGAACACCGACAGCGGAATCGCCGCTACGCCCACTTCGCGCGTTAGCCATTGGCAGAAGTCGGCTTCGTTCAAGTCGCTGACGGCACTGTAGTCCACCAACTGAAAGTAGCTGCCCTGGCTTTGCAGCGCACGCAAGCGGGTGCGTGCCAGGCCGTCGCGAAACAGATCGCGTTTGCGCTGGTAAAAGGCCGGCAATTCCAAGTAGGGCTGGGCATCGGCCATGAAGCGCGCCAGGCCGTGCTGCACGGGCGTGTTGACGGTGAAGACGTTGAACTGGTGCACCTTGCGAAACTCGGCGCTCAGCGCCGCAGGCGCGGCCACCGTGCCCACCTTCCAGCCGGTGACGTGGTAGGTCTTGCCAAAACTGCTGACCACAAAAGCACGCGCGGCCAGGGCGGGAATGGACGATGCGCTGACATGCGCCGCGCCGTCAAACACCATGTGCTCGTAGACCTCGTCGGCAATCAACAGCACCTGCGTGGGCCGCAGCAAATCGGCCAGTTGTTGCATCTCTTGCCGCGTCCACACCGTGGCGCTGGGGTTGTGCGGGCTGTTGATGATGAGTAGCCGCGTGCGCGGCGTCAGCGCGGCGGCTATCTTGGCGAAGTCAGGCCTGAAGCTGCCCGGCGTGAGCGGCACGCGCACCACCGTGCCTCCAGCCAGTTCGATGTTGGGGCCGTAGCTGTCGTAGCAGGGCTCGAGCACCACCGCCTCATCGCCCGGGTGCACGCAGGCCAGCACGGCGGTCAGGATGGCTTGCGTGGCGCCTGCCGTGATGGTGATTTCGCTGGCAGCGTCGTAGCGCTTGCCGTAGAGCGCCTCGATCTTGTCGGCCACACGCTGGCGCAACTGCGGCACGCCGGTCATGGGCGGGTATTGGTTCAGGCCCTCGCGCATGGCGTCGCTGACCTGGTTCAGCAAGGCAGGGTCGCAGTCGAAATCAGGGAAGCCTTGGCCCAGGTTGACGGCCTTGTGTTCCAGCGCCAGCGCCGACATCACGGTGAAGATGGTGGTGCCCACCTGGGGCAGGCGAGACTTGATGAGCGGAGTGAATGTCATGGTCAGGGCCTGGGTTGATCAAGGACTTGCGTGGATCCGGCTTTGCCGGGCCACTGCAAGCGCCCCCTCGGGGGGCAGCGACCGAAGGGAGCGTGGGGGTTCACAACTGATAGTCAGAGCCCTGGCCACCCATGGCGCGCGCTATGAGTGAAGCGCTCAGGCGTGGCGACAGCATCTCGGCGAAGGCCACCACAAACTGGCGCAAATAGGCGCCGCGTTTGAAAGCCACGCGCGTGGTGTTGCTGCCAAACAGGTGGCCCAGTGGGCGCCACACCAAGTCGGCCTCGGGCGGCTCGGTGCGCATGGCCAACTCGGCCACGATGCCCACGCCCAGGCCCAGTCGCACGTAGGTCTTGATGACGTCGGAGTCAATGGCTTCAAGCGCCACGCTGGGCTTGAGGCGCGCGCGTGCAAAGGCCTGGTCAATGCGTGTGCGGCCAGTCACCGTGGGGTGGTAGAGCACCAGCGGATGCGCGGCCAACTGCTCCAGCGTGGGCCGCTCCTCGCTGGTCAGCACATGGCCGGCGGGCACCACCATGACATGCTGCCATTCGTAGCAGGGCAGTGAGATCAAGCCTTCGTGTTCGGCCAGTGACTCAGTCGCCAGGCCAATTTCCGCCACGTCGTCCAACAGCATGCGCGCCACCTGGTCGGGCATGCCTTGGTGCAGCACCACCTGCACCTTGGGGTAGCGCTTGCGCAATTGCGCCACCGGCTCGGGCAGGAAGTAGCGCGCCTGCGTGTGCGTGGTGGCGATGGACAGTGTGCCGGCGTCTTGCTTGGAAAACTCTTCGCCAATGCGCTTCAAGTTGGCGACCTCGCGCATGATGAGGTCGATGGACTTGAGCACTTGCTGGCCGGGTTCGGTCACGCGCTTGAGGCGCTTGCCGTGGCGCGCAAAGATGTCCACGCCCAGCTCTTCTTCCAGTTCAAGAATGGCCTTGCTGACACCGGGCTGTGAGGTGAACAGCGCCTTCGCGGTTTCGGTCAGGTTGAGGTTGCGCCGCACCGCTTCTTGCACGAACCGAAATTGATGCAGGTTCATGCGGGCGCGTCCAGTCCGTCAAGCGCCGCGCTGGCCATGGCTGCCACCACAGTCGGCAGTTCGCCCACGGCGGGCAGCAGGATCACGTCAAGCCCGGGGTGCGCCGCGCGCAAGGTGTCCACCAGCAGTGGCAGGTCTTTGCGCACATGGCCGCCAGCGCCCAGAAACAGGGGCAGCACCTGCACACGCTGGCAGCCTGCAGCCACCAAATCGGCGCCGGCATCGGCCAAGTTGGGCGTCATGATCTCCAGGTAGGCCAGGCGCACCGCCACGTCTGGCCTTTGTTGGCGCACCTGGGCGGCCACGGCTTCAAAAGGCGCCGCCCAACGTGGGTCTCGCGCACCGTGGGCAAAGAGGATGAGGCCGCTGATGACGTGGTTTGCCATGGTCTCAACGGTAGCGCACCAGCCAGGCAAAGGCGCCCATCGACAACAGCAAGTAGACGATGCTGGGCGCGGCGGCGGCCAGCCAAGGTGTCCAGCCACGCAGCGTGCCGATGTGGCCGCAGAGGTTGTTGAGCAGCACAAAACTGATGCCCAGCATGATGCCGCCAAAGACCTTCAGGCTGACGCTGCCGGCACGCGCATGCATGTAGGCAAAGGGCAGGGCCAGGGCGACCATTACCAGGCAGGCCAGGGGGTAGAGCGCGCGGCGCCAGAAACGGATTTCATGGCCGCCCGCAGCCTGTTCCTGGTCGCTGAGGTGGGCGCTGTAGCGCCACAACTCCAGCGTGCTCATGCTCTCTACGGGCAGCACGGCGGCAGCCACCACACGCGCGTCCAGCGTGCTGGGCCACAGCAGGCTGGCGTGCTGGGTCACGGCCACCGAGGGCTGGCCTTCACTGCGCGCGGCGGGCCACTGCGTCTGCTGGGCGTTGGCCAGCACCCAATGGCCATGGTCCCCCACGCGGCCTTGCGGCGCTTCAATGCGTGACACCAGGCGGCCGTCGCCGTCAAACTCAAAGATGCGCACGCCAAGCAGCGTGCCGCCGCTGCCCGTGCCTTGCACGTTGACCGAATAGCTGCGTTCGCCCTGCGCCGTGCTGCGGTGTTCCTTGAGCCAGGCACCGGCGCCGCCAATGCTGATGCCGCCTGAAAACTTGGCCTTCAAGTTCACCCGCTCTTGTTTGCTGGCGGGGGCCACGAAGTCACCCACAATGAAGGTTAGCAGTCCAAAGGCCAGCCCCAGCAGCGCCAGCAGGCGCAGCGCACGCCACGGGCCCAGGCCACCGGTGCGCAAAATGGTGTACTCGGACGACTGCGCCAGCCGCGCCAGCGAATAGATGGTGCCGATGAGCACTGCAATCGGCGCCAGTTCGTACAGATGGCCGGGCAGTTCCAGGCAGGCGCCCACAAGCGCGTGCCAGACCGTGCGGCCTCGGCTGCCCACGCCTTCAAGCTCATCGACAAAGTCGTAGAAATAAAACAGCGACAAAAAGGCCACGGCCACAAACAACACCGAGGCCACGATGTCGCGGTAGAGCAGGCGGCGGATGGTCTTCATACCGGCTTGGCTTCAGTGGCCACACGCCGCTGGCGGCGCAGCGACAGCACGGCCGCATGGTCACGCCACCACAGCAGCGTCAGCGCCAACAAAAACGTGCCGCCGTGCAGCGAGGCCAAGGCGGTGCCCATGCCCAGCTTGCCACCGGTGACCCACGACTGCGACAGGTTGATGAGGTTGTAGTACACGACAAAAGCCAGCAGCGCGAACAGCAAATTCCAATTCGTGGCGCGGCGCGGGTTGGCAGCCGCCAGGCTGATGCCCAGCAGCACCAGGTTGGCAGCACCCAACAGCAGGCCCAGGCGCCACGTCAACTCACCCTGGTTGGCAGGGCTGGGCAGGCGCAGCAATTCCAGGCTGCCCAGCACGCGTGGTGGTGGGTTCTGCGCGCTGCGCACGGCGCCGTCACTGGCGCGCACACGGTAGCTCTCAAAGCTGGAGATGGCGTGTTCACCGTGCTTGGTGTCGGTGTCGTTGCGCTGGCCACGCTCAAGCACCAAAAAGCGCTGATCGCCCTCGTCTTCCAGGCGGCCTGAGAGCGCCGAGGTCACCGACTCGCCTTGCTCTTGGCGCGCCAGGATGAAGACCTTGCGTGCGTTGATGCCGTTGGCACTTTCACGTTCGACGAAGAAGACACGGCGGCCGTCGCTCGAGGCTTGGAACACGCCAGGTTTGACGCGCGACAGGTCAGAGCGCTGTTGGTAGCGCTCACGCAGTTCCAGGCTGTTGCGGTTGCCCCAGGGCCACACAAACAGCACCAGCAAAGCCACCAGCAGCAGCACCGGCCAACTGGTGCGCAGCACCGGCCGCACGAAACGAAACAGGCCCACGCCGCTGGCAAACCAGATCACCATTTCGCTGTCCCGGTACATGCGGCCCAGCGCCAGCACCACGGCGATAAAGAGCGACATGGCCAGCACCGAGGGCAGCATCTGCAGCGCCAAGTAGCCCAGCAGCAAGATCACGTCTTGCGGGTCCACCGCGCCCCCCGCCGCTTGGCCCACGGTGCGGATGAGGAAGTTGGTGAGGACTATGGTGAGGATGACCACCAGCGTCGCGCCGAAGCCCCGCGTGAGCTCTTTGCGCACAGTTGAATCGAATAACATCCGCCCTCTTTTCAGGTTGGGTGGAATTATGGACTTCAAGACTCAGGCGGTCGGCGCCACGGGTGCTGCTGGCTTGGCAGTGGACGCGCTGTTGGTTGTGATGACCTCGGCTGACGCCGCTGCCAATCTGGACAAGGCGCTGGCCGATGAAATCAAGCGCTCGGTCAAGGACGGCGACTTTGCCTTCAAGGCCGGCCAGAGCCTGTATGCGCACCGCGTGGCTGGCGTCAAAGCAGCGCGTGTGGCCTTTGTGTTTGCGGCCGATGCCACGGCCAAGGGCTTGCGCAAAAGTGTTGCCAGCGGAGTGGGTTTGCTCAAGGGCAGTGGTGCCGCCACAGTGGCTGTGTCGGCGGTGGGCTTTGGCGAATTGGGCGCGGCGCACGGCGAGGTGGTGGCCAGCGCTGCCAGCGAAGCCCTTTACCTCTATCGCGCCACCAAACCCAGCGCGCCTGCCGACTCCAAACTGAGCAGCGTGAGCCTGCTGTGCGCAAAGTCAGAAACCGCCGCAGTGGCTGCGGGCCTGCGCGTGGGGCAAGCTGTGGCCCAAGGCAGCACGCTGGCCCGCGAATGTGCCAACCGCCCCGCCAACCACTGCACGCCCGGCTACCTGGCGCAGCAGGCGCGCAAGTTGGGCAAGGACCATGGCCTGGAGGTCGAAGTGCTGGAGCGCAAGGACTGCGAAAAGCTGGGCATGGGTTCTTTCCTGGCGGTGGCGCAGGGCTCAGACGAGCCGCTCAAATTCATCGTCGCGCGCTGGATGGGTGGCGCCAAAGGCCAGGCACCGGTGGTGCTGGTAGGCAAGGGCATAACCTTTGACAGTGGTGGCATCTCGATCAAGCCTGCGGCCGAGATGGATGAGATGAAGTTCGACATGGGTGGTGCGGCCAGCGTGCTAGGAACACTGCGCGCGGTGGCCGAGCTGAAGGCCAAGGTCAACCTCATCGGCATCATCCCGGCATGCGAAAACATGCTCAGCGGGCGTGCCGTCAAACCCGGCGACGTGGTCACCAGCTTGTCGGGCCAGACTATCGAGATCCTCAACACCGACGCCGAAGGCCGCCTCATCCTGTGCGACGCACTGACCTATGCCGAGCGCTTCAAGCCGGCCGTGGTGGTGGACATTGCCACGCTCACAGGCGCTTGCGTGATTGCCCTGGGCCACCATCGCACGGGCCTGTTCAGCCCCGACGACAACTTGGCCAACGAGTTGCTGGCCGCCGGCGACAAAGCGCTGGACCCAGCCTGGCGCATGCCGCTGGACGAGGAGTACGACGAAGCCCTGAAGTCCAACTTTGCCGACATGGGCAACGTGGGCGGGCGCGCCGGTGGTGCCATCACCGCCGCCATGTTCCTCAAGCGCTTCACCAGCCGCCTGCGCTGGGCTCACCTGGACGTTGCGGGCACGGCCTGGAAGTCGGGCGCGGCCAAGGGCGCCACAGGCAGGCCAGTGCCGTTGCTGACGCACTTCGTGCTGTCGCAGTCACGCTGATTTGCGCTGAGACTTTGCGCAACGCTTTGGGCAAGGGCTGCAAGGGCGGCCCGGGTTGGCCATGACTGAGGTTGAATTCCACACTGGCGTTGCCGACCCCGTCCAGTTCGCCTGCATCCTGTTGCGCAGGGCGGCCAGGCAGGGCGTGCGTGTGCAAATCACGGCGCCGCCCGAGACACTGGCCGCCCTGGACCGCGCCCTGTGGACCTTTGAAGAACGCGACTTCGTGCCCCATGTGCGCATGCCGGGCGCGCCGCCCGCCGTGGCGCAGCGCACGCTGCTGTGGCTGTGTTCGCAAGCACTGGCATCCGACGCGCCGCCGGTGCTCGTCAACCTGGGCGGCCCAGCGCCGCTCGATCCATCCCAGCTTGAGCGCCTGATCGAGATTGTCGGCACCGATGCCGATGAAGCCGCAGGCGGCCGTCAACGCTGGCGCGACTACAAAAACGCAGGACTCTCACCCAGACACATTGATGGCACAAACACTGCGCGCGGCTGAACTCTGGCCCTCGGCCGCAGAGCGTTTGCCCACGCTGACCGAAGTGGTGGAGCTTGTGCATGCCACCGCCGTTTCCGACTCGGGCCCCGACACGGAAGTACCTGCAATCGCCTCGGCCGAGGTGCAGGCTGCGCTGAGGCTGAGTGCCGAGGTGCTGTTCGAGTTGGAGCAGCGTGTGGACACCGTCTTCGAAGCTCGGTTGCGCGAAGCCCTGGCGCCGGCCTTGGCACGCGCGGCCGACGCGCTCATTCGTGATGCGCGCCAAGAGCTTGCCGGCGCGCTGCGCGTCATGGTCGAAGACGCCGTCACGCAGGCGCTGGAGAGGCGCACGCACCTTTGAAAGTGCGGGCATTGGCAAGTCGGCGGCTAACCCTGTCGGCCCGTTTCCAAGTTGGCGCGTTGTGCGCTGGCGTCGGGCAAGAGCCCAAGACTCGAGAGTAACCCCCGGTTTGGCGAGGGCGGCTTTTGGGGTATCGTCCCGCGCTTGGTTTTCCACTGTTTGTCGTTGGTCGACATACCCCACCGGAGGTTTTTGCATGCAAGTCAAGCTCAACGTGATCGTCGGCGCCGCTGCCATTTTGCTGGGCGGAGCCGCGTTTGCTCAAGACATGGTTGTCAAGATCGGCCACGTTGGCCCCACCAGCGGCGCCATCGCCCACCTGGGCAAGGACAACGAAAATGGCGCGCGCATGGCCATTGAAGAACTCAACGCCAAAGGCGTCACCATCGGCGGCAAGAAGGTCAAGCTTGAGTTGCTGGCCGAAGACGACGCTGGCGACCCCAAGCAAGGCACCGCTGCCGCGCAAAAGCTGGTCGACAGCAAGGTCATGGGCGTCATCGGCCACTTGAACTCGGGCACCTCGATTCCCGCGTCCAAGATCTACAGCGACGCTGGCATTCCCCAGATCAGCCCCAGCGCCACCAACCCCAAGTTCACACGCCAGGGCTACAAGACCACCTTCCGCGTGGTGGCTGACGACGTGCACCTGGGTGGCACCCTGGGCAAGTACGCCGTGACCCAGCTCAAGGGCAAGAGCATCGCGGTCATCGACGACCGCACGGCCTATGGCCAGGGCGTGGCTGACGAGTTCGAAAAGGGCGTCAAGGCCGCCGGTGGCACCACCGTGGGCCGCGAGTTCACCAACGACAAGGCAACCGACTTCACCGCCATCCTGACCAGCCTGAAGGCCAAGAAGCCGGACATCGTGTTCTTTGGCGGCATGGACGCTGTGGCTGGCCCGATGATGCGCCAGATGAAGCAACTGGGCATCGAAGCCAAGTTCGTCGGCGGCGACGGCATCTGCTCGTCAGAGCTGCCCAAGCTGGCTGCTGGCACCATGGCCGACGGCCAGGTGGTGTGCGCCGAAGCCGGTGGTGTGGAAGGTGCGGCCAAGAAGTCGATGGAAGACTTCAACGCTGCCTTCAAGAAGAAGTTCAACGCCGACGTGCAGGTCTATGCCCCCTACGTGTACGACGCCGTCAACGTGATGGTGGCGGCCATGGTCAAGGCCGGCTCTGCCGAGCCAGCCAAGTACCTGCCGGTGCTGGCCAAGACCGACGGCTATAAAGGCGTCACGGGCACCATCGGCTTCGATGCCAAGGGCGACATCAAGAACGGCGCGCTCACGCTGTACACCTACAAGGGTGGCAAGCGCGACCAGATTGCAGTTGTGAGATAAGACCACCCCGTAGCGGCTTCGCCGCTGCCCCTCAAGGGGCAAGACGCTAGCGGCCCGGCAAAGCCGGTCCCGCAGCGTCTGCTTGAAGGACAACAAAAAACCCGCCTTGGCGGGTTTTTTGTTGGGTAACCGCTGGGGTTACTTCAGTTTAATTTCCTTGTACAGCACGTGCTTGCGCGCCTTCGGGTCGAACTTTAGAAATTCCAGCTTTTCGGGCGTCGTCTTCTTGTTCTTGCTGGTGGTGTAGAAGTGGCCGGTGCCCGCTGTGGACTCCAGCTTGATCTTTTCGCGTCCGCCTTTGCTGGCCATGATGCTCTCCGCTTGGGGTGGGGTTAGATGGCGCCGCGGGCACGCAAGTCGGTGACGACCTGGTCAATGCCTACTTTGTCGATCAGGCGCAGCGCTGCATTGCTGATGCGCAGACGCAGCCAGCGGTTTTCGCTCTCCACCCAAAACCGGCGGTAGTGCAGGTTGGGCAGAAAACGCCGCTTGGTTTTGTTGTTGGCGTGTGAAACGTTGTTGCCCACCATGGGGCCCTTGCCGGTGACTTGACAGACGCGTGCCATGACGCTTGCTCCAAAGAGTGTGTTGCGTGCCCAGTAGCGCTACAGACGCAGCCTTACCTAGCGAAGCCCGTGATTATAGCCAGAAATGCCTGCTCAGGCCTGCTCAGGCCTGTTCAGTCGTCGGCTTGTTCCAAGAAGCGCTGCGCGTCCAGCGCCGCCATGCAGCCCGTGCCGGCGCTGGTGATGGCCTGGCGGTAGACATGGTCCTGCACGTCGCCCGCCGCAAACACGCCCGGCACGCTGGTCATGGTGGCCATGCCGTTCAGGCCCGTCTTGGTGATGATGTAGCCGTCCTTCATCTCCAGTTGGCCCTTGAAGATGTCGGTGTTGGGCTGGTGGCCGATGGCGATGAAGCAGCCTTTGAGCGCGATGTCTTGCGTGCCCAATTCGCGCGTGCTGCGCAGGCGCACGCCGGTCACTCCCGTGCTGTCGCCCAGCACTTCATCCAGCGTGTTCCACAGGTGCAACTCGATCTTGCCAGCATCGACCTTGGCCTTGACCTTGTCGATGAGGATGGCTTCGGCGCGGAACTTGTCGCGCCGGTGCACCAGGTGCACCTTGCTCGCGATGTTGGACAGGTACAGCGCTTCTTCCACGGCGGTGTTGCCGCCGCCCACCACACACACCGTGTCACCACGGTAGAAAAAGCCGTCGCAGGTGGCGCAGCCGCTCACGCCCTTGCCCATGAAGGCTTGTTCACTGGGCAGGCCCAGGTACTTGGCACTGGCGCCCGTGGCGATGACCAGCGCGTCGCAGGTGTAGCTGCCGCTGTCGCCGGTCAGGGTGAAGGGCCGCTTGGAGAAGTCCACCGTGTGGATGTGGTCGAAGACGATCTGCGTGTTGAAGCGCTCGGCGTGTTCAAGAAAGCGCTTCATCAGCTCGGGCCCCTGCACGCCGGCTACGTCGGCGGGCCAGTTGTCGACGTCGGTGGTGGTCATCAACTGGCCACCCTGCGCAATGCCGGTGATGAGCATGGGTTGCAAGTTGGCGCGCGCCGCGTACAGCGCAGCGGTGTAGCCGGCGGGGCCCGAGCCCAGGATGAGAACGCGGGCGTGGGTGTTTGCAGTATTGCTCGCAGTCGTGCTTGCGGTCGTGCTTGCGGTCGTGCTTGAAGTGGCGCTGGTCATGGTGTGAATAGGGGTGGGCGATCCGGGCTTGGCGTCGCGTCGATAAGACGCGGGATGTTCACATCGGGGCGCCACCCTGTGGCTGCAAGCCCCGCTATGGGCACAATAGAGTGATTCTTGCAGACCGCGCACGGGTGCGTGGCTGACGAGAGATGGATCACACCAAGAGGAGCATGTTCGATGTCGATGCTGTCAAACCTGGACCTGATTCGCCGCGTGCCGCTGTTTTCCATGCTGACTGCCGACCAGGCGCAAGCCATCGCCGACAGCGTGGTCAAGCGCCGCTTTCGGCGGGGTGAACTGGTGGTGGAGCAGGGCCGCAAAAGCAACGCCCTGTTCATCTTGCTCAACGGCCGCGCCCGCGTGCTCACGTCCGACAGCCGAGGCCGCGAAGTCATCCTGGCGGTGCTCGAGTCAGGCGACTACGTGGGCGAGATGAGCCTCATCGACAACGAGCCGCATTCGGCCACCGTTCGCGCTGAAATCCAGACCGACATGCTGGTGCTGGCGCGCGCCGACTTTGCGCGCTGCCTGCCTGAAAATTCCACCCTCTCTTACGGCGTTATGCGTGGCCTGGTGAAGCGCTTGCGCAATGCCGACCGCCAGATCGAATCGCTGGCCCTGCTGGACGTCTACGGCCGCGTCGCGCGCACGTTGCTGGACATGGCCGAAGAGATTGACGGAGTGAAAATCATCCGCCACAAGGTCAGCCGCCAGGACATGGCCAAGGTGGTGGGCGCGTCGCGCGAAATGGTCAGCCGCGTCATGAAGGACCTGGAAGACCGCGGTGTGATTGAGACGCAAGACAACGGCTCGGTGATCATCAAAGAGCGCTTGCAGAACGACTGACGCAAAACGACTGACACCGAACGACTGGCACCGAACGACCGAATGCACAGGGCTGATCGGCCAGAATGCCGATCATGAGTTTTCCACTGGGTTCTTTGAGCGCCGACGGCGCCAGCCTTGGCGCTGGCCTTAACAGCGCCGCCGTGCCGTCTGGCGACAAGCCGCGCTGGCAGCGCAAGGCGCTGCTTATCCTGGGCGCCCTGGCCTGGCTGCTCTTCGTCGGCGCCATGCTCAGCCACCATGTCGGCGACGCGGCCTTCAGCACCTCGGGCACGGGCGAGCCGCTGCGCAACCGCGTCGGCCTGCTCGGCGCGCGTGTGTCTGACCTGGCGCTGTTCCTGTTTGGCTTTTCCTCGTGGTGGCTGGTGCCCGTGGCCTTGCGCGCCTGGCTGTCGGGCTTTGCGCACGCACTGCAACCAGACGCGGCCCGAACACACGCGCCACGCTGGCTCTTCTGGCTGGGCCTGACGCTGCTCTTGAGCGGCAGCGCAGCGCTGGAATGGACGCGCCTGTACCGCTGGGAAATGCTGCTGCCCGGCCATGCCGGTGGCGTGCTGGGCTACACGCTGGGGCCTGTGTCGATGCGCTGGCTGGGCTTTGCGGGTTCGGGTGTGCTGTGGATCACTGCACTGGTGGTCGGCCTGTCGCTGGCACTGCGTTTTTCCTGGCTGCAATTGGCCGATGCCATCGGCGAAAAGCTGGATCGCCTGCGCGAAAACCGCCAGGACAAGCGCGAGCTGCAAGAAGACATGCGCCTGGGCGAGATGGCCGCGCGCGAGCGTGATCATGTGGTGCAAGAGCAGCGCGCCGTGGTGGAAGACCAGGCGCCGCTGGTCATCGCACCGACCATGGTCGACGTGCCCAAGTCAGCCCGTGTGGCCAAAGAAAGGCAGAAGCCGCTGTTTGCCGAGCTGACCGACACGCGCCTGCCGCAAGTCGACTTGCTCGACGGTGTGCAAATGCGCCAGGAAAGTGTCACGCCCGAATCGCTGGAAATGACCAGCCGGCTGATCGAGAAAAAGCTCAAGGACTTTGGTGTGGACGTGCGCGTGGTGGCCGCGTCGCCCGGCCCGGTCATCACGCGCTACGAGATCGAACCCGCCACCGGCGTCAAAGGCTCGCAGATCGTGGGCCTGGCGCGTGACCTGGCACGTTCGCTGTCGCTGGTCAGCATCCGTGTGGTTGAGGTCATTCCGGGCAAAAACTTCATGGCGCTGGAGTTGCCCAATGCACGCCGGCAAACCATACGCTTGAGCGAAATTCTCGGCTCCGAGGTCTACAACAGTTCCGCCTCATTGCTCACCATGGGCCTGGGCAAGGACATCGTCGGCCACCCCATGGTGGCTGACCTGGCCAAGATGCCGCACTGCCTGGTGGCGGGTACCACGGGCTCGGGCAAGAGCGTGGGCATCAACGCCATGATTTTGAGCCTGCTTTACAAGGCCGATGCGCGAGATGTACGGCTCATCCTTATCGACCCCAAGATGCTGGAGATGAGCGTCTACGAAGGCATTCCGCACCTGCTCGCACCCGTGGTCACCGACATGAAGCAGGCCGCCAATGCGCTGACCTGGTGTGTGGCCGAAATGGAGCGCCGCTACAAGCTGCTGAGCAAGCTGGGTGTGCGCAACCTGGCCGGCTTCAACAAGAAAATTGCCGAAGCCGCAGAGCGTGGCGAGAAGCTGCCCAACCCCTTCAGCCTGACGCCCGCTCATTTGGGAGGTCAGCCCGAGCCGCTGGAGCGCCTGCCGCATGTCGTGGTGGTCATCGACGAGTTGGCCGACCTGATGATGGTGGTGGGCAAGAAGATCGAAGAACTGATTGCCCGCCTGGCGCAGAAGGCGCGGGCCGCCGGCATCCACCTCATCCTGGCCACGCAGCGGCCCAGCGTGGACGTCATCACCGGCCTTATCAAAGCCAACATCCCCACGCGTTTGTCGTTCCAGGTGTCGAGCAAGATAGACAGCCGCACCATCCTTGACCAGATGGGCGCAGAAGCCCTGCTGGGCCAGGGCGACATGCTTTACCTGGCGCCCGGCACGGGCCTGCCGGTGCGCGTGCATGGCGCCTTTGTCAGCGACGATGAGGTGCACCGCGTTGTGCAATATCTGCGCAGCCAAGGTGAACCGAACTATGTCGAAGGCATTCTTGAAGGCGGGGTGTTAGATGGCGATGCCAACTCAGCCGACGGCGCAGTGCCCGGCAACGGCGGTGGTGAGGCCGACCCCATGTACGACCAGGCGGTAGGCGTGGTGCTGCAACACCGCCGTGCGTCGATATCCCTGGTGCAGCGCCACCTGCGCATAGGCTACAACCGCGCGGCCAGGTTGCTCGAACAGATGGAAGCCAGCGGTGTTGTCTCGGCCATGGGCCACAGTGGCAACCGCGACATCCTGGTGCCCAAACATGATGGATAGCACCCGCCCCGGAGCGGCTTCGCGTTCGCTGGCGAGCCACAGTCCACCGGACTGTGGCTGTCCCGCTCACCCCCCTTGGACCCTAAGGGGCCACGTCGTGGCCACAGGGGCGACGCCAGCGGCCCGGCTAAGCCGGTTCCGCAGCGTTGGCTTGATGGCGCTCGCTGCGCTTGCACTTGTTTCTGTGGTGCCTACGGCGCGCGCCGACGCCGTGGACACGTTGCGCGACTTTGTGCGCGATGTCAAAACTGGCCAGGCCGCGTTCACTCAAACCGTGACTTCGGCCGATGGCACGCGCAAAAAAACCAGCAGCGGCGAGTTCGAGTTTCAGCGCCCGAATCGCTTCCGCTTCAGCTACGTCAAGCCTTTCCAACAGCTCATCGTGGCTGACGGTCAAAAGGTGTGGATGTGGGACGCCGACCTCAACCAGGCCAGCTCACGGCGCATTGCGCAGGCGCTGGGCTCGACACCCGCTGCGCTGCTGGCTGGCGCTTCGCTGGAGCCCGACTTCATGCTCAGCGCCGAGCCCAGCAAAGACGGCCTGGACTGGGCGCTGGCGCTGCCGCGTGCCAAGGACGGCGCTTTTCAGTCCATGCGCGTGGGCTTCAAGGGCAAGGACTTGTCGGTGGTAGAAATTACCGACAGTTTTGGCCAGCGTTCTCGGCTGGACTTCTTGCGCTTCAACGCCAATGTGGCCATTGCCGCCGAGAGGCTGCGTTTTGTGCCGCCGGCCGGCGCTGATGTGATCGAGCAATAGAGCGGGGCAAGTGCGCCGCTCAGCGCGTCGCGGTCTGCGCTGTGGCGCCCAGGCGTGGCCGGCCACTGGGCATGCCGGCGCCAGATTCAGCGCTCGGTCACGGCTGAGACAATTGGCCCATGAGTTCGCAAGACGCTTTGTTTGGCGACGATCCAGCTGTGCCACTCACGGCTGCTGGCAGCGTGCCTCTGGCCGAACGCCTTCGCCCCAAGACCCTGGACGAGGTGGTCGGCCAGCGCCACCTGCTGGCCCCGGGCCGGCCACTGCGTGTGGCCTTTGATGCTGGGCGCCTGCCGTCGATGATCTTGTGGGGCCCGCCCGGCGTGGGCAAGACGACGTTGGCGCGCCTGCTGGCGCAGTCCACGGGCGCGCACTTCATCGTGCTGTCGGCCGTGCTCTCAGGCGTTAAGGACATCCGCGACGCGGTGGAACAAGCGCAAGCCTTGCGCCGTGCGGGCCGCGCCACCGTGTTGTTTGTCGACGAGGTGCACCGCTTCAACAAAGCGCAGCAAGACGCCTTCTTGCCGCATGTCGAAGGCGGCCTGTTCAGCTTCATCGGTGCCACGACAGAGAACCCGTCGTTCGAAGTCATCTCGGCCCTGCTATCGCGCGCCACGGTGTTTGTGCTGGAGCCTTTGGGGGAAGTTGACCTGGGCCAGTTGCTGGACCGCGCGCAGGCCGCCATCGCCGGCCCGACACTGAACCCCGAGGCACGCCAGCAACTGCTGGCCTTTGCTGACGGCGACGGCCGCCGCTTGCTCAACGCCTACGAAAGTGCGGCGGTGGCGCACGCCGGTGTGGCGCAGCTCACACCGGCGCAACTGGAAGCCGCCATCGGCCGCATGACACGCCGGGGCGACAAGGGCGGCGATGTCTTCTACGACCTCATCTCGGCGCTGCACAAGTCGGTGCGCGGCTCCAACCCCGACGCGTCGCTGTACTGGCTGGCGCGCTTGCTGGATGCCGGTATGGATGCACGTTATGCGGCGCGGCGCATGGTGCGCATGGCCAGCGAAGACATAGGCCTGGCCGACCCGCGCGCCCTGCGCTTGACGCTGGACGCCGCCGAAGTTTACGAACGCCTGGGCTCGCCCGAAGGTGAGTTGGCGCTGGCCCAGGCTGTGGTCTATCTGGCCGTGGCGCCCAAGTCCAACGCCGTCTACAAAGCCTGGAACGAGGTGCAGGCCCTGGTGCGCAGCGACGGCACAAGGCCGGTGCCTGCGCACCTGCGCAATGCACCCACCAAGCTCATGAAAGACTTAGGCTTGGGCGCAGGCTATCGCTACGCGCACGACGAACCCGACGCCTACGCAGCGGGTGAAGACTACTTGCCGGTGGGCCTGGAGGGCAAAGCCTTCTACGAGCCCGTGCCACGTGGCCTGGAGCAGCGCATCGCCGAGCGCATCGCGCACTGGCGTGAGCTTGACCAAGACGCGAAAAAAACGCGCTGAGCCTGGACTTTGGCCAGGGGGTAAGCCCGGCCCTGTGCTTGCAAAACGCGAACCTAGAATGAATTTGCAAGGCGCAGCGCCGCGCTGATGTACCCAAGGCAAGCACACGATGCAAGCCGGCAAGGCAAGCATCTTGCATACAGCGCAGCAAGAACAGCCGCAAAAGCAAGCGCAACCACAGGAGTCATCACAGATGGAAACCTTCATCCAGCAGATCATCAACGGTCTGGTGCTGGGCAGCATGTATGCCCTGGTGGCGCTGGGCTACACCATGGTCTACGGCATCATCAACCTCATCAACTTCGCGCACGGCGAGGTGCTGATGTTTGGTGCGCTCACCAGCTGGACCGTGGTCAGCGCGCTGGCCGACACCGGCATGCCGGGCTGGCTGCTGATGTTGATGTCGCTGGTGTGCTCCATCATCATTTGCTCGGCGCTGAACTTCACGATTGAGAAGCTCGCCTACCGGCCCTTGCGCAACGCGCCGCGATTGGCGCCACTCATCACCGCCATGGGCATGAGCCTGCTCTTGCAGACCCTGGCCATGATCATCTGGACCCCCAACCCCAAGCCCTACCCGGCGCTGTTGCCGCCCGACCCCATTGACCTGGGCGGGCCGGTGATCACGGTGACGCAGATCCTCATCCTGGGCCTCACCGCCGTCATCCTGGCAGCCCTGATGTACTTGGTGAACCGGACCAAACTGGGCCGCGCCATGCGCGCCACGGCCGAGAACCCGCGCGTGGCGGCGTTGATGGGCGTCAAGCCCGACATGGTCATCTCGGCCACCTTTGTCATCGGCGCCACACTGGCTGCGGTGGCCGGCATCATGTGGGCAGCCAACTACGGCACCGTGCAGCACACGATGGGATTTTTGCCCGGGCTCAAGGCCTTCACCGCAGCGGTGATGGGCGGCATCGGCAACCTCGCCGGTGCCGTGGTGGGGGGCATCTTGCTGGGCTTGGTTGAGGCCCTAGGCGCGGGCTACTTGGGCGCGCTGACAGGGGGTGTGCTGGGCAGCCACTACGCCGACATCTTCGCCTTCGTGGCACTCATCCTGGTGCTCACCCTCAGGCCTCAGGGCCTGTTGGGTGAACGTGTCGCTGACAGAGCATGAGGCCAAGCACCATGAACAACAAACTTGTCGTCTTCTTCATCGCCGCACTGGGCCTCATTGCGTTGCCTTTGCTCATGCAAGCCGGGGGCCTGGGCGCAGGCTGGGTGCGCATCCTGACGCTGGCGCTGCTGTACGTGCTGCTGTCACTGGGCCTGAACATCGTGGTCGGCTACGCCGGCTTGCTGGACCTGGGCTTTGTGGCCTTCTATGCCGTGGGCGCCTACATGTACGCGCTGCTGGCCAGCCCGCACTTGATTGAAAACTTCCCCTGGATCGCGGCGGCCTTCCCTAACGGCCTGCATACGCCCATCTGGATCGTCATTCCACTGGCTGCGGGTTTGGCGGGGCTGGCCGGCGTGCTGCTGGGCACGCCGGTGCTGAAACTGCGCGGCGACTACCTGGCCATCGTCACGCTGGGTTTTGGCGAAATCATCCGCGTCTTCATGAACAACCTGGAACACCCGATCAACATCACGAATGGTCCCAGAGGCTTGGACCGCATCGACCCAATGATCATCGGCCCCTACGCCGACCCGTGGATCAACTTCGGCAAGAAAATCGAAATTGGCGACTTCGTGATCCCGTCGGTCACGATGTACTACTACCTCTTCCTGGCCTTGGTGGTGGTCAGCGTCATCATCTGCCACCGCCTGGAAACCAGCCGCATCGGGCGCGCCTGGATGGCCATACGCGAAGACGAAATTGCGGCCAAGGCCATGGGCATCAACACGCGCAACATGAAGTTGTTGGCGTTTGGCATGGGGGCCACGTTTGGCGGCGTCAGTGGGTCGATGTTCGCGGCCTTCCAGGGCTTCGTGTCACCTGAATCCTTCAGCCTGATGGAAAGCGTCATGATCGTGGCCATGGTGGTGCTGGGTGGCATGGGCCACTTGCCCGGTGTCATTTTGGGCGCGGTGATGTTGTCAGCACTCCCTGAAGTGCTGCGTTATGTCGCCGGCCCGTTGCAGCAAATCACCGGCGGGCGGCTGGATGCATCCATCCTGCGCCAGTTGCTCATTGCGCTGGCCATGATCAGCATCATGCTGTTGCGGCCACGCGGCCTGTGGCCGTCGCGAGAGCATGGCAAGGCGGCGCCGCAGCCTGCGGCTGTCAATGCACCCGCCACCAACACCTGAGGGGAGAACAGCATGGGCGAGACCGTTCTCCAGGTGGCCAATGTCAGCAAGCGCTTTGGCGGCTTGCAGGCCTTGTCTGATGTGGGCATCACCATCCAACGCGGCCAGGTCTATGGCCTCATCGGCCCCAATGGCGCCGGCAAGACGACCTTCTTCAACGTAATCACCGGCCTGTACACGCCCGACTCGGGCAGCTTCGAGCTGGGCGGCAGCCCTTACAAGCCCAGCGCGGTGCATGAAGTGGCCAAGCAGGGCATTGCGCGCACCTTCCAAAACATCCGCCTCTTCCCTGAGATGACGGCGCTGGAAAACGTCATGGTCGGGCGCCACGTGCGCACGCATTCGGGCCTCTTCGGCGCGGTGTTTCGCACGCCGGGTTTCAAGGCCGAAGAAAAGGCCATTGCCGCGCGAGCACAAGAGTTACTCGACTACGTGGGCATCGGCCGCTATGCAGAATTCCGCGCCCGCACGCTCAGCTATGGCGACCAGCGCCGGCTGGAGATTGCGCGCGCCCTGGCGACTGACCCCAAGCTCATCGCGCTGGACGAACCCGCCGCTGGCATGAACGCGACTGAGAAGGTGGTGTTGCGCGAACTCATCGACCGCATCCGCAAAGACGGCCGCACCATTTTGTTGATTGAACACGACGTGAAGCTGGTGATGGGCCTGTGCGACCGCGTGACCGTGCTGGACTACGGCAAGCAAATCGCCGAAGGCATACCGGCGGATGTGCAAAAGAACGAGAAGGTCATCGAAGCCTATCTCGGCACGGGCCACAAATGAAAGCGTTCCAGCCATGAGCACAACCCTCCTTAAAGTCAGCGGCCTCAAGGTCGCCTACGGTGGCATCCAGGCCGTCAAAGGCGTGAGCTTCGAAGTGCGTGAAGGCGAACTGGTGAGCTTGATCGGTGCCAACGGCGCTGGCAAAACCACCACGCTCAAGGCCATCACCGGCACCCAGACGGTGGCCGCAGGCAGCATCGAATTCATGGGCAAGCCCATCAAGGGCCAGGGCGCGTGGGAGCTGGTCAAGCAGGGCTTGGTGATGGTGCCCGAAGGCCGCGGCACCTTCACGCGCATGACCATCACCGAAAACTTGCAGATGGGCGCCTTTGTGCGCAACGACAAGGACGGCATTGCCGCCGACATCGAAAAGGTCTTTGGCATCTTTCCGCGTTTGAAGGAACGCGCCCTGCAACTTGCCGGCACCATGAGCGGCGGTGAACAGCAGATGCTGGCCATGGGCCGCGCGCTCATGGCGCAGCCCAAAGTGCTGCTGCTGGACGAGCCCAGCATGGGCCTGAGCCCCATCATGGTCGACAAGATTTTTGAGGTCGTGGCCGACATCCACAGCCGCGGTACCACCGTGCTGCTGGTGGAACAAAACGCCAGCCGCGCGCTTGGGCTGGCCAATCGCGGCTACGTCATGGAATCGGGCGAGATTACCATGACGGGCGAGGCCAAGGCGCTGCTCAATGACCCGAAGGTGAGGGCGGCTTACTTGGGCGAATAGCGGCGCCGCGCACCACGTCACGGCGTGGGCAAGAGGCCCAGACGGGGGATTCCACCGCCTGCGCAATCGACTTACATTGCGTCGTGTTCTGTGCAGTCGGCCGAGTGTCACTTATCACCCTCAGGAGAGACCATGAATGATCGTCAAGAACCTTCGAACGGCTGGAAGCCGCAGCCGGCCTTGCTGGTATTGGCCCTGGCGGCGATGCTGCCCGGCTGCCTAGCCACGGCGCCCAGCATGGGCGGCGGCAACACCACCGTCAGCGGTGCTGCCGGTGGTGCCACCGCTGCCGGCAACAAGAGCAACCTCGAAAGCTGCACCGAGTCGCTAGGCACGCTGGCCATGGAAGAGGATGTGCGTGCGCCTTGGTACTCGCAACTGCGCCAATACAACCTGGGGTCGACGATTCCGGTGCTGCGCCTGATGATTCAACAGAGCAACTGCTTCGTCATCGTCGAACGCGGTGCCGGCCTGCAAGCCATGGAGCGCGAGCGCAACCTGATGCGCGGCGACGAGGGCCGCGCCGGCAGCAACATGGGCGGCGGGCAGATGGTGGCGGCCGACTACCTGATGCGCCCTTCCATCCAGTTCTCTGGCAAGACCGGTGGCAGCAGCGGCGGCCTGGGTGGCCTCTTGCCCGGCGCAATTGGTGCCGTGGCCGGTAGCATCGGGATCAACGAGGCCTCGACGACCTTGCTGATGGTGGACATTCGCTCTGGCGTGCAAATTTCTGCGGCCGAGGGCAGCGGCAAGAACTACGACTTCGGCATGTTCGGCTCGGCCTTCACCGGCGGCCTGGCCGGGGCTGGCGGCGGCTACTCGAACACGCCGCGTGGCAAAGTGGTGGTTGCGGCCTTTGCTGACTCGTACAACCAGATGGTGAAAGCGCTGCGCAACTACAAGGCGCAAACGGTGCGCGGCGGTTTGGGCACGGGCGGCCGACTGGGTGTGCAAGGTGGCCAGACCGAGGCCGCACGTGAAGTGGGCACCAAGCCCGCTGCGCCTGCCGCGCCGCCGCCCAAACCCAAGTGAGCACGATGAGGGCTGGCCGGTGTCTGGGTGCGCTGAGCGCATCCCTGCTTAGCCTGGGCACAGCCCCGGCCAGCGCCCAGATTTACCACTTGTACTTGCAATGCCAGGGCCACGTTTTCGCCGGTGCGCCACCCGCTGCGGCCCCCACCAAGGGAGACCTTGGGCAGCCCCTGCGCGTCGAGGCTGACTTCGTGGCGGTGGCCGAAAAGAACGACGGCAGCGACGATGAAAACAGCAAGGTGCGTTTTGTCGCACTCAGCAAGCGCAGCGCCAAAAGTGGCGACGCCAACCTTGAACTGGCCCTGCGCGACAACAACATGACCGCCCTGGTGCAGCGTTCCAACGTACTGCCCACGGGTGAGCGCATGAAGTACGCCGCCACGCAGACGCACTACACGGTGGCCTTCACGCCCAGCACCGGCCAGGCGACGATGGACTGGCGCGGCAGTTGGCTTTTCAGCTGGCACCCGCCCTTTCAAAAGCTGGCTGGCGCGCGCATTTCCATTGACCGCCAGACCGGCCGGCTTGAGGGTGAAATCGTCGGCCCGGCCGGTGAAGCCATGGGCTTGATGGACATGCAGTGCGAGCCCAAGAAGGCCGGCGAGGGGCCCGCGCCGAGGTTCTGAACCGCTGGGTCGGGCTCACACAGGCCCGTGTTTGTCCGCCTCCGAGGTAAAGGCGTCGGCATAGAACTCGTCAGCCGGCAAAGCACAGCGCGCCACGAAGTCGCGCTGGGCTGAATCCACCATCACTGGCACGCCGCAGGTATACACCTGGTGCCCTGACAAGTCAGGCCAATCGGCCATCACAGCCTGGTGCACAAAGCCCGTGCGGCCGCTCCATTGGTCTTCCGCCGTGGGTTCAGACAGCACTGGCACATAACGCAGATGTGGTGTGGCAGCAGCAGCCGCTTCACACCATTCGTGCTGGTACAAGTCGGCCTTGTGTCGGCAGCCCCAGTACAGCACCACGGGGCGTGTGCTGGCCTTGTGCTGCAAGTGCTGGATGATGGCTTTGATGGGTGCAAAGCCGGTGCCGCTGGCCAGCAGGATGATGGGCTTG
>JANNEX010000313.1:0-3001 GCA_031379155.1 Rubrivivax sp. | reverse complement strand
GGCAGCACGCTGGAGCAGTTGCTGTCACGCGCCGACAGGGCGCTGTACTCGGCCAAACACCTGGGTCGCGCGCGCATTGAACAGGCGCCGCGCACGGGTTTTAGCATCCTGGCCTAACAAAAATACTCAGTGGCGTGATGCGCCACTCTTGGCCGGCCGCGTCAACACCGTGGGGAAGCTCACCGGCAGCGCATGCGGGAAGTCGCGGCTGTAGTGCAGGCCACGGCTTTCGTGGCGGCGCAAGGCCGACCGCACGATGAGTTCGGCGCACACCACCAGGTTGCGCAGTTCCAGCAAGTCGCGGTTGACGCGAAAGTTGGCGTAGTAGTCCAGCGTTTCGCTGCGCAGCAGCTTGATGCGGTGCAGCGCACGTTCCAGCCGCTTGGTGGTGCGCACGATGCCAACGTAGTTCCACATCAGCAGGCGCAATTCGTCCCAGTTGTGGGCGATGACGACTTGCTCGTCGGCGTCTTCGACCTGGCTTTCGTCCCAGGGCGGCAGCGCCGGGCCTGGCATCGTGGACTCACCCTCAATGGCCAACGCGCAAGTGCGCCCCAGCACGACACATTCGAGCAAGGAATTGCTGGCCAGGCGGTTGGCGCCGTGCAGCCCGGTGTAGGTGGTTTCGCCCACCGCATAGAGGCCCGGCAAATCGGTGCGGCCGTCCAGATCCGTCACCACACCGCCGCACGTGTAGTGCGCCGCGGGCACCACGGGAATGGGCGCTTTGGCGATGTCTATGCCCAGTTGCAGGCAACGTGCGTGGATGGTGGGAAAGTGCTCTTTGAGGAAGGTCTCGCCCAGGTGGCGGGCATCCAGCCAAACGTGGTCCACGCCGTGTTTTTTCATCTCGAAGTCGATGGCGCGGGCCACGATGTCGCGCGGCGCCAGCTCCAGCCTTGCGTCATGCGCGGCCATGAAGCGCGAACCCCCGGGGTCACCCGGCCCCGGGTTGGGCAGGGTCAGGTAGGCGCCTTCACCGCGCAAGGCTTCGGTGATGAGAAAGCTGCGCTCCTGCGGGTGGTACAGGCAAGTCGGATGGAATTGGATGAACTCCATGTTGCCGACGCGGCAGCCGGCGCGCCAGGCCATGGCAATGCCGTCGCCGGTGGCCGTGTCGGGGTTGCTGGTGTAGCGGTAAACCTTGCCCACGCCGCCAGTGGCCAACACCACGGCGCGCGCGGCCAGGGTTTCGACGCGGCCGGCATCCATGTCCAAGGCATAAACGCCGTAACAACGCGCCGGCTCTTCGCGCTTGAGGTGGCGTGAGGTGACCAGGTCCACCGCCATCCAGCGTTCGCGCAAGGTGATGTTGGGGTGGGCGCGCGCCAGCGCCAGCAGGGTGTCGTGAATGGCCTTGCCGGTGGCGTCGGCCACGTGTGCAATGCGCCGCACTGCGTGGCCGCCTTCACGTGTCAAGTGCAGGCCCAGGGGGCCTTCAGGGTCGGGCGAGAAGTGCACACCGGCGTCCACCAGCCACTGCACGGCGGCAGCACTGTGTTGGGCGATGTAGCGCGCGGTGTGCTCGTCGACGATGCCGGCACCCGCGTCTTGGGTGTCGCGCACATGCGACTCGACGCTGTCGTCGCTGCCCAACACGCCGACGATGCCGCCCTGCGCCCAGGCGGTGGCGCTTTCGCTCAGCTCGCGCTTGGCCAACACCACCACCGGGCCGTGCTGCGCCCACTGCAACGCCACGGTCAGGCCGGCCAGGCCGGCGCCAATGACGACCACAGGGCTGGCCGGGCTTGCAGGACTGATGGACGGGACTGAAGTTGTGCTGGAAGTCATGGCGCGCGGCACCTGGTGCGGACAGTCTCGCCCGGTGTTGCCGATTCTACGGAGCCAGGGGCGCTTCCTTGCTGCGCCCAGCGCCCGGGCGTCCTATGATGGGCAAGACAAAGCAAGGACAGGACAACCCATGAACCGTGGTCGCGACGACATCCCCTGGCCCGAGACGGCGCGCATAGCCAGCCGTGAAGACCTGCTCTCGCCCAGCACGCAGCTGGTGCAAGACCGCGACGCCTACCTGGGCCAAGGCCGCAACGACGTCGGCCGGCGCATCTCTGAAGACCAGGTTGAGCTGTTTGTCACAGGCGATGTGACGCTGTCGCTGCAGCAAGAATTCAGCCTGCACGCGCCTGAGTTCATCGCCTTGCACGACGTCGGCTTGAGCGCTTCGCTGCGCCTGCTGTCCAGCCTGGCGGGTGCTGCCGGCGCGCGGGTGCAGCGCCTGTCCATACGCCGCCAGGGCCATGGCGTGGCACTGGCCGTGCTGCAGTTTGTGGAAGTGCCGCTGGCCGACGGTACGCCCGTGCGGGTCTACTCCACTGACATCACCGCCGACGGCCCGGCACGCGCCGGGCTGGCGCGCGTGCTGCTGGCCTACAGCCGCCTGGGTGTGCTGATGGTGGGCGAGTTGCCGGCCCACGCACTGACGGCCCAGTTGTCACCCCTGCACGAAGCCTTGCGCCGTGGCCCCTGGCCCAACCGCGACCTGCTGATGGTGCCGCTGGGCTCAAGCATCGCTTTGGCCGCGCAGGGTGCGCAGCTGGCGCACCAAAGCCCGGTGGCCGTGCACGTCACGCCGCACGCCGCCAAACCGCGCCATGTCTGGACCTTTATTGGCGGCGCCTGGAACCGTCTGCACGGGGCACCTAACGGCCAACGTGCACTGCCCACCGAGCTGTCCAGCGCGGTGCCCAAGCCGCGTGTGCCGGCCACCGAAGCGACGACGGAGCCGATGCCGCTGGATTCCTTCAAGGTGCGGCCAGCCGCATCGGCACCGGCCACCGCGATGGCGCCCATGCTGGCCAGCGTCATGCCCATGCCCGTGCCCGGCGCCACCCCTTGGCAAACCTATGTCGACCGCTGCGCGCTCATCAAGGGCTGCATCAGTTGCTGCGTGTTTGACACCCATTCCATGCACGCCATGGCTTTTGCGGGCGGCCCGCCTTCTGCAGAACGCCTGGCCCAGCAAGGTGCGGCTTTGCTGGCGGCC
>JANNEX010000023.1:0-8202 GCA_031379155.1 Rubrivivax sp. | reverse complement strand
TGGACGACGAGCCCGGCCCACGCGCCGCATTGCGCGCGGCGCTGGAAAGTGTCGGCGCCACCATCGTCGACGCGGGCTCACTCGAGCAACTCAAGCTGCGCCTGGACGACGAACCGCGCTTCCCCGACGCACTGCTCTTTGACCTCGACCTGGGCAGCGGCGTGCCCGACGGCGTGGACGGCGTGACGCTGCTGCGCTCAGAGTGGGAAATGGCCGTGCCCGCCGTCATCATCACTGGGCGCGTGGCCGTGATGGGCACCGTGCCCATGCCCAAACGCTGCACCTTGCTGGGCAAGCCGGTGGCGCTGGCCACGCTGGTCGACACCTTGCGGCGCATGGCGCCGCATGCGGGCAGGCCTGGGCCCTAGGCGGCCAACAGGGCAACGCAATTAATCCGGTATCCCACGGGATCATTGGGCACACTGTGCGGCGCGTGTCCAATGGGCAGCAAGTGAAGCCGGCTGTGTGGTGTGCAGCCGGCCGGTTTCGGGTTCGGAACAGGAGTCAGCGATGAACAAGTCCTTGCGTGGTCTGGCACTGGCTGGCGTGGCCTCAGTGGCGGCGGTGCTGATGGTCTTCAGTGGCGGTGCGCAGGCCCAGAAAGCCGCCGCTGCGACTGGGGCATTCGACCTCATCACCGCCGCCGAAGCGCAACAAGCCGCCAATGCCGAACGTGAAGCGCCAGAAGAAATCGCCACGCGCCAGGTGCTCAGCCCCAAAGGCAATGTGCCCGGCATCAAAGTGCTCAGCCCCACGGCCTCTGGTTCGCCCGGTGGCGCGGTGACGGCGCCGCTGCGCATTGAGGTCGCCTTCACGGCCACGCCAGGCACACGCATCGTGCCGGCGAGCTTTCGCGTGCTCTACGGCCTGCTCAAGATCGACCTGACTGAGCGCCTGCGCAAGCACGCCACCGTCACCGAACAAGGCGTGGTGGTGGACCGCGCCGTTGTGCCCGACGGCCAGCACCGCCTCATCCTGCAAGTGGCTGACGACCAGGGCAACACGGCTGAGCAAGAGCTGCGCATCCGCGTCGGAGCCGCGTCGTGAAGCGTGGCTGGCCGGCCGCAGCGGCCTGCCTGGCAAGCCTGGCTGCGGCAGCCTGTGCACAGGCTCCCACCCAGTCAGAAAGCTCGGCCCCCGACGCCAAGCTTTCGCCCTTGCTGGGCCAGGTGCTGGACCGTGTGGTGCCGGTCAAACGTGAAGACGGCACAGGCAACGAACCCGGCCTGTTCAACCGCCTGGCCCAGCAGCACAAGACCGCCGTGCTGCCCGGCAGCGCGCGCAGCACCGTGCCCCTGGTGCCGGCCCTGGGCTACGCCATGGAGCTGCTGGACCCGCAGAGTTTTGCCGTGCTGCGCCCAGTGCCCGTGGGTGGCAGCGGCGCGCTGCTGCGCACCGGCGACGTCTTTGTCTTGCAGTTTTCCACCAGCCTGCCCGGCCGCGTGCGGCTGGAAAACGTCGACACCCAGGGCCGCGTGGCTGACCTGGGCAGCTACACCGTGTTTGTCGACCAACTCAATCGCCTGCCCCGTGACAAAGGCATCCAGTTGCAGGGCGAACCCGGGCTGGAACGTTTGCGCTTTTACTTCTACCCTTGCCTACCGGCCGAAGCGGCCAACAAAGCCTGGGCCGCCGACTTCAAAGGCCGGCTGCCGCTTTGCAGTGGTGCACCGGCTTTGCAAAGCGCCAGTGCGCAAGCGTATGGAACCGTGGCGCCGCGTGCGCTGGTGAATTTGACACAGCCCGACAGCAATCTGGTGTTTGCCGGCAGCAATGAATTCCAACCGGGAGAGGTCACACTCATGGAAGCCTTGATCCGCCACGAAGGACGCGGCAATGCCCGCTGAAACCTGCACCGGCCTGCGGCTGGCGGCCTTGCTGCTGGTGATGGTCAGTGCTGCGGCGCTGGCGCAAAACACGCCTGCACCGACGGCCACCGAAACGCAGCAAATGATTGAGGCGCTCAAGCCCGCGCGTGTGCGCAACCTGCTGGTGCGCCAGACACCGCCGGCCGCGTCAGCCGCTGCTGCACCCGCGCCTGTGGTGGCGCCGATGGTGGCTGCGCCAGCCGCCCCGCCGCCTGTGGTGGTGGCGCTGCCTGCACCTGCACCTGCACCTGCACCTGCACCTGCACCCGCGCCCGCGCCCCTGCCTGCGCCAGTTGCCGTGGCCACGCCTGCGCCGGCCCCGCCCGTTGCCGCACCCACCCAGCCCAGCCTGTCGCTGGCCATCCAGTTCGAAAGCAACTCAGCCCGCGTGCGCCCTGAAAGTGGCGCCGTGCTGGGCAACCTGGTGGCGGCACTCATGTCGCCCGACCTGAAGAGCAACCGCTTTGTCATCGAAGGCCACACGGATGCACGCGGCAGCGCAGCGGCCAACCTCAAGCTGTCGCAAGAACGGGCCGACGAAGTGCGCCTGTACCTGGTGGCGCTGGGCGTGCATCCGGCGCGCCTGAAGGCGGTGGGCAAAGGCTCGACTGAACTGGCCAATGCGCGCGACCCCCAGTCTGCCGAAAACCGGCGTGTGCGTGTGCTAACGCTCGAATGATGATGAACACCACGCCTGTCGCTTGCGCCGCGCTGGCCTTGGCCCTTGCCTTGCCAGCCTCAGCCCAGCCGCAACCGGCGCAGCGCAACACCCGCCACGCCTTGATCATTGGCATCGGTGATTACCTCGACCCCGAAGTGCCCTCACTCAAAGGCATCAAGCACGACATGGTCAGCGCCCAGCGCATGGCTGCTGCCATGGCCATCCCCGAAGCCAACACGCGCCTGCTGCGTGACCATGACGCCACGGCAGACCGCATCCGCAGCGAAATAGAAGCCCTGCAAAAACGCATGGCCGACGGCGACCGCGTCTTCATCTACTACTCGGGCCACGGCACACGCTGGTACGACGAACAGCTCAAGGCCGACGGCTGCACCGAAGGCCTGATGGCCAGCGACGGCAAGGTGCTGACCAACGTCGAAATGGGCCAGCGCCTGGCGCCGCTGGCGCAGCGCGCCGACAAGATGCTGGTGTTCTATGACGCCTGCTTTTCGGGCGGCATTGCCGGCTCGCCGTTTCGCACCCGTTCGCTCAAAGTGGCCGGCGAGGTCGTGACGCCCAAGTTCACGCGCGTGGGCGCGCCAGCTGAATGTGCGCGGCCCACCAACTTTCGCACGCGCAGCCTGGCGCTGGTCATGCAGCAGCAGCAAGCGCTGCCCGAAAACGTCGTGCACATCGCCGCCAGCCGGCCCGACGAAGTCAGCTTTGACAGCAGCACGCACGGCGGTTTTGCGACCTCCAACTGGCGCGACTGTCTGCTCGGCCAGGCCAAGGATTTGGACGGCAGCGGCGCCATCACGGTGGACGAAGTGACACGCTGCGCGCAGGCCAAGGTGACCAGCGCTTTGGCCAACCAGCCCGGCATCCTGGGCCAGCAGATGACGGTGGTGGGCAACGCCAGCTTTGTGCCGGCGTGGATGAATGCGGCCTTCGCGGTGCCCAGTGTGGCGGTGGCTGTGCCTGTCGTTGCGGCTGTTGTCGTGCCCGTCGCTGCACCAGTCATCGCACCCGCACCACCGCCGCGCGTCGCCACACCCGCCGAGATCCTGGCCGAGCTGCACAAGCAGCGCGACGGCAGCCGCCGCGTCGTGGCCACGGCGCGCCAGGCGCAGCTGAAGATAGCCAACGACTCACTGCAACTCGACGTCACCGCAGCGCGCGACGGCCACCTCTACATTGCGCTGGCCGGCAGCGACGGCAAGAGCCTGTATCTCATCTACCCCAACGACCTGGCCACCGACAACCGCGTGCGCGCCGGCCAGCGTGTGGCGCTGCCCGACAAGGGCTGGGAAGTGGTGGCCGGCGGGCCGCCGGGCGTGGAAACGCTGCTGGTCATGGTCACCGACGCGCCGCGCGATTTGAGCTCACTGGGCCAGGAAAAAGCCGGCCCTTTCATGAAGACTTTGCTCGACGCCGAAGGCCGTTCACGCTTGCAGTGGATCCTGGCCAACGGCACGCCGGGCAAGGACTGCGGCAGGGCGGGCGCGGCAAGTTGCTCGGATGCGTTTGGCGCGGCGCTCTTGCGCGTGGAATCCGTTCGTTGAACAGGCATCACCCGGCTGACGGCAGCACTGCCGTAAGCCGGCGCGCGTTGCTGTTGTCGCCGCTGGCTGGCGCCCTGCCCACGCTGCCGGCCTGGGCGCAAACAAGTGCCACCCGCGTCGCCCTGGTCATCGGCAACGCCGCTTACGCCAGCGCACCCTTGCGCAACCCGGCAAACGACGCGGCCGCCATGGCCACGCTGCTGGGCGGCATGGGTTTTCGGGTCGTGCCGGTGCGCGACGGCACCAAGCCGCAGATCGAAGCGGCCATTGCGCAGACGCGCCAACTGCTGCAAGGCCAGCAGGGCATAGGGCTGATGTACTACGCCGGCCACGGCTTGCAGGTGAACTGGCGCAACTACCTGCTGCCGGTGGACGCCAACCCGCAGTCGGCGGCCGAGGTGCCCAGCCAGACCATAGACATGCAAACTGTCATCGACGCGTTCAGCGCCGCCGGCAACAGCATGAACATCCTGGTGCTCGACGCCTGCCGCGACAACCCCTTTGGCAACAGCGCCAGCGCCAAAGGCCTGGCGCCACTGGACGCCCCCAGCAGCACCTTTTTTGCCTACGCCACGGCGCCCGGCAACGTGGCCGACGACGGTGCTGCGGCTGACGGCAATGGCCTGTACACGCGCTTCTTGCTGCAAGAGTTGCCACGTCCACAAGCACGCATCGAAGATGTCTTCAAGCGGGTGCGCTTGCAAGTGCGCCAGGCCAGCCAGGGGCGCCAGATTCCTTGGGAAAGCACCAGCCTGGTGGACGACTTTGTCTTTGCCAGCGGACAGAAAGCCGAAGCCCCCGGCGCCATGCGGCGCGAAGCCGAGTTCGACGCCGAGAAGAGCGAGTGGGACCGCATCAAGGACTCAACACGCGTTGAGGATTTCTACGCCTTTTTGCAGCGCTACCCGAACGGGCGCATCAGCGAGCTGGCGCAGTTCAGGCTCTACCAGCTCAGCCGGCCGCAACTACAGGCGATGCAGACGGTGACGATGCTGCCAGCGGGCGTGGACCGCTTCCGCGTCGGCGACAGCTGGGCCTTTGAGCGCACCGACAGGCTGGCCGGCAACAGCGTCAGCAGGCGGCGCGGCGGCGCGCAACTTCTACGAGCACCGCGTGGTGGCGCTGGAGGACGTGGCCGTGCCCGCCGGGCGCTTCAGGGCTTTTCGCATCGAGTCCGATGGCGAGTCGATCTCGCCGCGCGGCGCGCTCCGGATGCACACCGTGCTCTGGGTGGACCCGGCGACGATGGCGGTGGTGCGCCAGGACGTGCGCCATCAGGCCTACGTCGGACCGCAGCGCTTCGAAGACTTTACCGACGTGCTGTTGTGGCTCAAGCAGGTGCCTCGCATTTAAACGGTCAAGCGGCTGCCAGCGCCACGATTGCCGACACCGGCACCGCCCCCGATTGCCGCGCCGTCTCCACCCCGGCCTGCAAGCGCAGCAGCGTGGGGATGCTGCGGACGCCGTAGCGCGCGCTCAAGCGCGGGCTGGCATCGCTGTCCACCTTGACCAGCAGCGCATGGCCCTGCAACTGCTTGGCCGCCTGTTGGAAAGCCGGCGCCATCATCTGGCAAGGGCCGCACCAGGCGGCCCAGAAGTCCACCAGCACGGGCAACTTCGTGGCCGCCACCACGGTGTCGAAGTTGCTGTCGTCAAGCTCTATGGGCTGGCCTTGCAGCACAGGCTGGCCACACTTGCCACACGTGGGCGCGTCGTCAATACGCGCCGCTGGCAGCCGGTTGGTGGCACCACAGTGGGCGCAGGGCAGTTGGATGCGGGTGTTGTCCATGCCCGCCATCTGGGTCTGGCGGCCCGCCTTTCAAGGTCAATCACGGCGGGCAAGGAATAATGGCCCAAAGCCCCCCGTAAACCAGACAGTGGACGCCCCGCCTGACTTTCGCCGACAGTTGCTGGACGTCATCCCGCGCTTGCGCCGTTACGCGCGTGCGCTGACCTTTGATGCGGCCGCCGCTGATGACCTGTCGCAACAGGTGCTGGAACGTGCGCTGTCGCGCTGGCAGCAGTTTGACCCGCAGCGTGAGATGGGCGTGTGGCTGCTGTCCATTGCGCACAACGCGCACCAGGACACGGTGCGCCGGGAGTCCCGCATGACCGTCACCGACCCCGCCGACTTGCAACGTGTGCAAGACGACAACAACACCGACCCCGGCCCCAACCTGGGCCTGCGACTCGACCTGGAGGCCGCGCTGGCCCTGCTCAGCGCCGAACAACGTGAACCCTTGCTGCTGGTGTGCGTGGAACAACTCAGTTATGCCGAGGTGGCCAAGGTGCTGGACATCCCCATTGGCACCGTGATGTCGCGCGTCTGCCGCGGCCGCGCCGCCTTGCGCCGGTTTCTTGACGGGCATGTGCGGCCCGCCCAACTCAAGCGGGTGGTCTGACCATGAGCACAGAACGCGTCAAAGACGGCATCAACGAAGAACTTCTCAGTGCCTGGGTCGACGGTGAACTCGACAGCGCCCAGCGCCAGCAAGTGCAGGCCTGGCTGGACAGCCACGGCGACGACATGGCGCGTGTGCAAGCCTGGGCTGCTGACCGCAGCGCGCTGGCCGAGCACTTCAAACCCGTGCTGCAAGAGCCCGCCCCCGAAGCCCTGCGCGCCACTGTGTGGCGTGGCAGCGCTGCGCCAGCAGAGGCGGCAGCAGAGGCGGCATCAAAAGCGACAGGCGCAGGCCATGCGGCCAACACACCGCGCTGGGCCATGGCCGCAGCGGCGGCCGGCTTGCTGGTGAGCGGCGCCTTGCTTGGCGGTGGCGGCGTGTGGGAATGGCAGCAGCAGCGGCACGAAGGGCAACTGGCGCAGCTGCGCACGCAGCTCGCCCCGGGCACCGCGCAGGGCTGGGTGCAACGCGCGGCCTTCGCGCACAGCATCTATGTCAATGAGCCGCGCCACGCGGTGGAAGTCAAGGCGCAGGAAGAACACCTGTCGCGCTGGCTGACACGCCGCATCGATATCCCGGTCAAGCTGTTTGACCTGCGCGAGCAGGGTTTTGAGCTGGTCGGCGGCCGCCTGCTGCCCGACGGCCCGGGCAAAAGTGCGCAGTTGATGTACCAAGAGCTAACCCCCAACTTGCCTGGAGCCCAGCCACGCCGTGTCACCGTCTACCTGCGCAAGCCTGACAAAGGCACTGACGCGGCTTTTCGCTATGAACAGCAGGGCAAGCTGGGCATGTTCTATTGGGTTGAAGAAGGTGCCGGTTATGCGCTGGTGGGCGAACTGCCGCGTGAGGTGCTGCTGGGCTTGAGCCAGGCCATCTACAAACAGCACCCGGGGCCTATGCCGGCCACGCCTGCGGCCCCGGCCCAACCTGCACAGCCTGCGCAACCCGCAGCACCGGCCAGCGTCAGCAAAGCCAGTTGAGCGCGGCGGCGGCGCAGCCCACTCGCTGCCTAGAATCCTGCCGATGCCGCTGATACCCCCCACGCGCCTGGGCGCCCTGCACCGCCTGGCCGTGGTCACCCTGCTGGGCTTTGCATCGGGCCTGCCGCTGGCCCTTACCGGCCAGGCCATGCAAGCCTGGCTCACGGTGGACGGTGTTGACCTGGCGACCATCGGCTTTCTCAGCCTGGTGGGCCTGCCCTACACCTTCAAGTTTTTGTGGGCGCCACTGATGGACCGCTTTGAGCCGCCCTGGCTGGGCCGGCGGCGCGGCTGGCTGGTCATCGCGCAACTCGCGCTGGCCGGTGCGCTGTTGCTGCTGGCCGCCCACGCGCCGCGCGACAGCATCCGCGCCTTTGCGCTGCTGGCTGCGGTGGTGGCGTTTTTGTCGGCCACGCAAGATGTGGTGGTGGACGCTTACCGCACTGACTTGCTGCCCGCGGCCGAGCGTGGCATGGGCGCTTCGCTGGGTGTCATGGGCTACCGCCTGGCCATGATTCTGTCGGGCGGCATCGCACTCATCTGGACCGACCCCAACCAGGGCGGCGGCTGGATCTGGCCCGAGGTCTACCGCTTCATGGCCTGGCTGCTGGCCGGCAGCGCCGTGTTGTCGGCGCTGATCTTGCCCAAGCTGCCTGATCTGGTGGATTCGCGTGCACCCAAAGCCGCTGCCGGCCATGACCTGCTTGGCTTTGCTGCGGTGCTGCTGGC